>CAYTXJ010000021.1:0-22832 GCA_964440775.1 uncultured Desulfobacteraceae bacterium
AACACCGTGTTGTTCCATTCAACCCTCAATGCCCTGGAATAGACCCTCTTCCATAACCCCATATCTATTGTCTTATCCATGCCAGGGTTATACTTTTCAGTTAGCAGCTCCCCAAACCAACACACCAATCCCGGTTGCCCCCTTGTAACCCGGTAAACCGCCTCTATCACCCCTTCCTCTACCCTTTGACCACTCTCTTCAATATATTGGTTGTATAGGTCATAGACCTCTTCCTTAGTAAAATTCTCTACATGCATGGATCTTTGAATATTAAATGGAGAGCCCCTTTCACTTTCCACCCCAAGAACTGCCCTAACTCCAATCAGTGCAAGGCCATGTAAAAGATAGCTTTCACGATTCAGATATATGTCCCTAAATAGGGTTACAAGCTGATCTATCACCTTGGAAGGAAGGGAGTCAAATTCATCTATAAAAAGGATCACCGGGCTTTTAAATATCCCTTTCCTTTTATCAAATAGCTCCATCAACTCTTCCCAATTGCTGGGAGGATGATCCAATACGATATCAAATGTCCTCTCAAACAGAAACTTGAGCTTATTTAAAAACTCCTTCAAAGGATCTTCATCCTCTATCACCACTCCCTGCATGCTCATCATCCCAAGTGTGAATCTATCTCTATAAGGCTTTTCAATCTCTTGCTTTACCTGCCTCATAAGCCAGGTCTTACCTGTCTGCCTCGGTGCCCAAACAGTAAAATAGTGGCCAAAGTCCTCATCCTCTACCACAAGCTGGATTACGCATTTGTCAATTAGCTCCTTTCTTGGCACACAGAAGTGCTTTTTGCAATCCACAGGACCATAGGAGAAAAATGTGCGCATATCATATACTCCTCAGTTTTTTTGACTACTTAAAGGTATCTTGTCTAAAAAAGGATCAGATTGTCAAGCAGAGAGGAGTAGATTGCTTCGCTTACATGGAGGCAAACTCAGATTGTCACTATCTCCTCATTAGAATTTGACTTTTAAACAGATCCAGAGATAATATCTATACTGTACGTCCGGTTTTAAGGAGTTACTATATGTCAGAACGATTGGATAGAATAGAAAAGAATATGGAAGAGCTGTTCAGGGGGATAAGGGAGCTTAGGGAATCTCAGAAAGAGACTGATAGGATGATAAAGGAGAATCAGAGGGAGATTGATAAGTTAAGGGAATCCCAGAAAGAGACTGAGAATTTTTTAAAAGAGGTGATGAGAGGGATCAGAGAGCTCAGGATTCAGCTTGGTGACATCGGGCTTGTTCAGGGGGAGATTGGAGAAGAGCTGTTTTACAGGAACCTTAAGAGCATGTTTAAAAAGAGGGGTATGGTGTTTAATAGTGTTAGGAGGAATTTGAGAAAGAGTAGAGATGACAGGGAATATGACATAGTAGCCACTAATGGAACACAGGTTTTGGTGGTGGAGGTAAAGAATAAACTTAGAAGAAGACACATAGATCAATTTTTAGAGGAGCGATTACCTGAATTTAAGGAGAAGTTTCCCCAATACAAGGACAAAGAGCTACTGGGTGCAGTAGGGGGGCTGGTGGTAAAGGATGATGTTGCAAGGTATGCGGAGAGAAAGGGTCTGTTTGTGCTGACCCAGACAGATGAAGGGGGAGCTACAATATTAAATAAAGAGAAATTTAAACCAAGGGTGTTTGGGTAAAAGGTTAGAGATTGCTTCGCTTCGCTCGCAATGACAGGGGAGAGGGCCATTGCGATGGGAGTGTTAATGACCGAAGCAATCTCTGAACAGAGATATATTGATGGGGCAAGAATAATCTTTAGTCGTGAGTAAGGAATACAGGGAAACAAAAAGAACGAATGGTTGATATTTATATAAGATAGCTTATAAGGATGAAATCTGAGACTCAAAGCTCCTGGAATGAGTCCTATTCACCGTGGTTTTTACTGCTGGTATGTGTATTTATAACCTCATTGCTTACTTCAAACATTATTGCAGTAAAGATCATATCTGTATCTAATCTGATTCTTCCCGCAGCCATTATTATATTCCCTATAAGCTACATTGTAGGAGATGTGTTAACAGAGGTGTATGGATATTCCAGGGCAAGAAAGGTTATCTGGCTTGGCTTTTTGTGTAATACCTTTCTGGTACTGTTTATCTGGATTGCCTCTCTGCTACCTCCTGCTCCTTTCTGGAAGGCTCAGGATGCATATAACACCATATTGGGATACACTCCAAGGCTTCTTTTTGCCTCATTTCTTGCATACTTAGTGGGAGAGTTTACAAACTCCTTTGTGCTATCAAAGATGAAGATAAGGACAAAGGGAAGGTTTTTGTGGGCAAGGACAATCGGATCCACACTGGTAGGTCAGGGGCTGGACTCTCTGCTCTTTATATCCATAGCATTTTTGGGAAGTATCCCAAGTGGCTCTCTGATACGTATGATAATAATTCAATGGCTTACAAAGTGTATATATGAGGCCATAGCAACACCTTTTACCTATATGGCAGTGGGGTTTTTAAAGAGAAAAGAGGAGAGGGATGTCTTTGACTATGGGACCAGATTTAATCCCCTCTTGTTGACTCAATAGTGGCAAAAGAAGATGAAACACTATGATGTGGTTATAGTAGGAGGGGGGCCTTCAGGGGGGATGGCCTTATACAGGCTTGCAAAGTGCGGGCTAAAGGTGGCACTCTTAGAAAGATATATCCTTCCAAGAAAAAAACCCTGTGCTGGTGGATTGGTTAAGAGGGCGATAGATTCCTTGCCTTTTAGCATAGAAGATGTCTATGAGAGACATTGCAATACAGTAGATGTTCAGTATGACAAAGGGAAGATAATAAGGGTTAATGCATCATATCCCATTATTATTACAATCAAAAGGGATGAGTTTGATCTAAGAATAGTATCTGAAGCCCAGAGACAGGGTGCACATATTTATGAAGGCCACAGGGTTGAGGATATAAGGATACTCAGAGATCATGTAAAGATTCAGACAGATAAAGAGATATTTTCCTGTAGGTTTCTTATAGGAGCAGATGGAGCGCTTAGCCTTACAAGGAGAAAGGCAGGGCTACATGAAAACAGGGCCTTTTTTCCTGCACTGGTATGCCACATAGAGATAAGAGATAGGATCAAAAGACTATATGAGGACAGGGCAGTATTTGATTTCTATTCTGCCCCTTATGGATATGGATGGATATTCCCCAAAAAAGACCATCTTTCAGTTGGACTAGGTGTATTTAGGATGAGGGCTGTGGGATTAAAGGATAAGCTCGAGCAATTTATTGGCCGAAGGGGCCTTTTGAATGGTAGATGCAGATGGATGAAGGGTGCAGTGTTACCTATTCTGTCTACAAGAGCGGAGGTTATAAAAAATAGGGTGCTCTTTGTAGGAGATGCTGCAGGGCTTGTGGATCCTGTGGTTGGGGAAGGTATCTCACTTGCTCTGAGAAGTGGTCTTATTGCTGCTGATGCCATAGTTAAGGGAGAGATGGAGGAAGAGGCGGTTGGATATACCTA
The DNA here is from genome assembly GCA_964440775.1 of uncultured Desulfobacteraceae bacterium. Taxonomy (GTDB): domain Bacteria; phylum Desulfobacterota; class DSM-4660; order Desulfatiglandales; family JALVMZ01; genus CAYTXJ01. Next base: position 3,492 of record CAYTXJ010000021.1, read on the forward strand.
TAGGAGAGATTTTCAACAAAAGATACTTTCACAACTAAAAGGGGGCTTGGCTGTATCTAAGATCATCTATAAGAGCCATATATTTTTTAGATTTCTTATGAATCTATGGGGAAAGGAGTTGATTTGGAGGCTATTGGGAATTTTCAAAGGAAGATCCGATTATATCCAGGAGTTTTTTAATCTAAGAGCCTTTACAAGCCTCCTATTTAAAGTAAAATAGTGCAGCTATAAAGAGGCTTAAGATATGAGATATAAAAAGGGATTATTAGCATGTTTTTTCCTTATTTCTTTGTTTATCTCTTCCTTTTTTAGCACTGAGGTCTTGTGCTTAGAGGATATAGAGATCAAAGATTTTAAGGTGAATTTAGCTGTTAAGACCCCTTATATAGTGCAATACAGATGGAAGGTGGATCTGATATACAGAGGGGATAAAGAGAGATTTGGAAAGCTGATAATCCTATTTTTGGATTCTCAAGGAGCCGAGATCTTTAAAAAGGAACAGATAGTATTTCTTAGAAAGGGTAAAAACAGGCTATCTAGTACAGGCGTTATGTATCCAGATACATGGAAGATGGTAAAGAGATATAGATTAAGTATAAGATGTCTTTAGAGTCATGGGTAAAGGTTTTATAAGCCAGATATATCCTTTAAAGTGTAGCATCATGAATTATGAATGGGGTTCTAAGAGATTCCTGGCTGAACTATGTGGAAGGCACTCTCCATCAGATCTTCCTGAGGCAGAGCTATGGATTGGGGCACATCCCCGTGCACCTTCACATATCCTATATGAGGGTAAGTGGAGACCTTTAAATGAGATAATAAGAGAATTTCCTTTTGAGATACTTGGAAATAGGGTAGTAGATAGATTTGGCAAAAATCTTCCATTTCTATTTAAGATAATTGCTCCTGAAAAGGCACTCTCTATCCAGGTCCATCCAGATAAGATAAGGGCAGAGAGGGGGTTTAGATTGGAAGAAGAAAGGGGGATCCCAAGAGATGCTCCATTTAGAAACTATCGTGATCCCAATCATAAACCTGAGATGCTCTGCCCCCTAATGGACTTTGAACTGCTTTTGGGATTTAGAGCCCCAGATGAGATAGTGGAACTTTTAAGATGGGCAGGACTTGATAAGGTAATTGATATGCCTCTAAGCTATAAGAGAGGAGATGAAGAGAATTTTTTAAAGAGGATCTTTCTCACTTTTATGCATATTAGATGGTCTGAAGATGTGGGTAATGTCTTAAAAGATATTGAATCTGAAAAGAAAAATATCCCTGAAGCCCGTTGGATCTTAAAACTCCATGAGCAGTTTGGAGATGACCCTGGTATATTTGCCCCCCTTTTTATGAATCTTTTAAGGCTTTCTCCCTTTGAGGTAATATGTCTTAGGCCTGGTGAGCTACATGCATATCTAAGTGGTGCAGGGATTGAGGTGATGGCAGATTCAGATAATGTCTTAAGGGCCGCACTTACCTCCAAACACAGGGATCTAAAAGAGCTTATAGAGATTTTAAAATTTGAAATATATCATCCCAATCCCGCTAAAAAGATCCGTGAGGATATTTGGGAGACTGTCTTTGAATCTCCCTTTGAGGAATTCCTTTTATCATATATAAGGTTAAGTAAGGGTGTGGAATACAAAATTACAGGAAGGGATACAGTTGAAATTATCCTCTTTATAAAAGGAGGGGGAGAGATAGAAGGTGAAGATGGTAAAGTAATTAAAGTTTCCAGTTGTGACACCTTTATGGTGCCATCAAGTGTGCCAGAATATACTATTCGAGGAGGGGTTGAGCTCTTCAGGGTAAGGCCACTCATCTCTTAGAGATGCCAGATAAAGAGATTCACATAGCCTTTTTTGTCTCCTATCATGGCTTTGGTCATGCATCCAGGGCATCGGCCATTATGGATGCCCTATGGGAGAGGAACAAGAACATCATATTTGATATAGTAAGTGATGTTCCAGAGTGGTTTTTTCATGACTCCCTTTCTGCCTCCTATAACTATTTTGGATTTAAGGTAGATGTTGGGTTTGTCCAAAGAGATCCCTTTACCATTGATATGGAGGCCACAGTCAGAGAATTGAAGAAATTTTATCCACTGCGATCCCAAACAGTATCCCACCTAAAAGCACTGCTTAGAAATTTAGGCGCTGTTCTTGTAATATCAGATATCTCGCCTCTGGGTATAGCTGTTTCAAAAGAGGCAGGAATTACCTCATGCCTTGTTGAAAATTTTACCTGGGATTGGCTCTATGAACCATATGTAAGTGATTTTGAAGATCTATCCTCTATTATTAATTATTTAAAAGGAATATTTAATATGGCAGGCATACATATCCAGGCTGAACCTGTATGTGAAAAGAAAGAGGCAGATTTAAGTGTCTATCCTGTATCAAGAAAGGCAAGAGAGCAGAGAGATAAGATCAAAAATAGATTAAAGCTAAGCTCATATAATAGAATTGTGCTTGTAACTATGGGTGGAGTTCAGGGTGCATTAATGGATATTGAACCCTTTAAAGAGCAAAAGGAATATGGATTTGTTATATGTGGAATTTCAGACAAGATAAGATATTGCGAAAATATAGTCCTTCTTCCACAGAGATCCCCTTTTTATCATCCTGACCTTGTAGGTGCCTCTGATATAGTGGTTGGAAAGGCAGGATATAGCACCATCTCTGAACTCTATTATGCCAGGATCCCTTTTGTGTATATAGCAAGGGAAGATTTCAGAGAGTCAATGACGCTTATCTCCTTTATTGAAAAGAATATGCCCGCATTGAGAATTGAAGAAGATGAGCTTTTCTCCCTTAATTGGCTTGAAAAACTAAAAGGTATGGAAGATAAAAGGGAAAACACTAAAATTAACCATCCAAATGGAGCAGACCAGATAGCAAAGTATCTCATAAAGAGACTTTCCATTTATGTATAATAATGAATATTAGGGATCTTATCCATTTCATGAATATGATTCAAAGGATTGCTTTGCTTTGCTCGCAATGAGTGAATAACCGTACATGTCTTAAATTAAATGGTTCAGTAATTACTTTACAAGTGACTAAATTTCCCTTTTATTAAGTGTGTGAAAATAGATAGAAAGGGGAAGGTTATGCTTACAGATAGGGATATCAGATTTTTAAAGCAGAGAGGTATGGATATAGAGGATGTAAGGTTTCAGATTAAGATACTAAGGGAAGGAGGTAGGATTCTCAATCTAAAGAGGCCGTGTGCCCTTGGAGATGGAATCCAGAGAATTGATGAATCAAGAATAGATACACTTATCAGCAGATATGAAGATGCGGTCTGTAGAGGAAGATGTATGAAATTCGTTCCTGCATCAGGTGCAGCCACCCGAATGTTTAAATCCCTTATGGCATATCTTAAAGGAGAGGATGGCAGAGAGGAGGTGGAAGATTTCTTTAAAAATATTGAAAAATTCGCCTTCTATGATGATCTTTTAAAAGTATTAGAGAGAAATTCTCTGGATTTCAGATCCCTGATTCAAAAGAGAGACTATAAGACTGTCCTTAAATTCTTACTAAAAGAAAAGGGGCTTGGCCTTTCCCATCTTCCTAAGGGGCTTATCAAGTTCCATAGATATGGAAATACCGCAAGGACTCCCTTTGAAGAGCATCTTCTTGAGGCAGCATATTACGTGATGGATAGAGATGGGAATGTACAGGTCCACTTTACCATATTAAAAGAGCACGAAGGCAGGATTAAAAGGCATATAGAGGAGGCCTTAAAGAGATTTGGCGAAAAGGCAAAATTCCATGTGACATTCTCTTTTCAAGCCCCTTCCACAGATACCGTTTCCATGGATTTGCAGGGGAATCTTTTAAGGGATGAAGAGGGGAATCTGGCATTTAGACCTGGTGGGCATGGTGCACTCCTTGAAAACTTAAATAGTATTGGTGGAGATATTGTATTTATCAAAAATATTGACAATGTGCTATCAGAAGATGGTTGGCCCCATGTGGCAAGGTATAAAAAGACCTTGGGTGGAATACTGCTTGAAGTTCAAGAAGAGATTCACTCCTATATCTCAAAGCTAAATAGAGGGATTTCAGGTGAACTCTTGGATCAGGTAACCGATTTTATTAAAAAGAGGCTCAATGTTATCCCTGCATCTAAGATTGATGAGCTATCCCTTGAAAAAAAGAGAGAATACTTACTTAATATCCTAAATAGGCCACTTAGGGTATGTGGAATGGTAAAGAATGTGGGAGAGCCAGGAGGCGGGCCTTTCTGGATTGAAGAAGATGACGGTTCCATGTCTGTTCAGATTGTGGAATCGGCCCAGATCAATATGGAGATGCCAGAGCAGAAAAGGATATGGGAAAGTTCAACCCATTTCAATCCTGTTGATATTGTCTGTGCTCTAAGAGATATGGATGGAAGGTCATATGATCTAAGAAAGTTCTGCGACAGATACGCATGGTTTGTTACTATAAAATCAAAAGATGGGGTGGATATTAAGGCAATAGAGAGGCCAGGCCTATGGAATGGCTCAATGGCATACTGGAATAGTGTATTTGTGGAGGTTCCATCTGATACCTTCTCTCCTGTAAAAAAGGTGTTGGATCTTCTAAGACCACTTCATCAAAAGAAGGGATAATGAAGCTTACAGATAAGAGGGAATATCTGATCCTATTTTTAAAAGGCGTATGTATGGGCAGTGCCGATATAATACCCGGAGTATCGGGTGGAACTATGGCACTGATTTTGGGTATCTATGAAGATTTAATTAAGGCGATAAGATCATTTGATAGCCGATTTATACGTTCTATCTTTTCTTTTAAGATAAGGGATGCCTTTGAACATGTCCCATTGGGGATCCTCTTACCGGTATTATCTGGAATAGCTATCGCTATATTAACCCTTTCAAGGATCATCTCCTTTCTGCTTTTTAAATATCCATATATTGTATGGTCCTTTTTCTTTGGTCTCATTATGGCATCTGCATTTAGTATCACCAAAAGGGTATCTCCTATTAGTGCCGATGCGGTGTCTGTGCTATTGGCTGGCACAATTATAGGATACGTTCTGGTGGGCTTTATGCCTGTTTCCAGTCCAGATTCCCTATATTTTATCTTTTTTTGTGGTGCCCTTTCCATCTGTGCCATGATATTACCCGGGATATCAGGTGCCTTTATATTGGTAATACTCGGTAAATACCACTATATGCTAAATGCAATAAATTATGGCAGAGTTGATATTGTATTTGTCTTTTTGATGGGAGCAGCTACAGGTATTGTGCTATTTAGCAGGATATTAAATTTTATGCTTCAAAGATACAGAAGACATACCATATTTTTGTTAAGTGGGCTTATGCTTGGATCCCTTAGAAAGATATGGCCATGGAAGGTGGTAACCAACGGGTTATATGTAAATGTACTTCCAAGCAAGTTTAATGGGGAGCTGCTCTTCTGTCTGTTAATGCTCTCTTTGGGTATATCCATTGTCTTTGCAGTTGATCACCTTAATGAAAGGGGCAGGGATAGGGCATGAAAAATCTGCTTATTACAGGTGGGTGCGGGTTTATAGGATCCAATTTTATAAGATTCCTATTTTATGAGACAGATTTTGATGGAAAGGTTATAAATGTGGATAAACTTACCTATTGTGCAGATCCTGATTCATTAAATACCATAGAGAAAAGATACCCCGATAGATACCATCTTATAAGAGGTGATATTGCTGATCATGAATTTATGGAAGAAGTATTTAAAAGATATGAGATAGATGCGGTCTGCAATTTTGCAGCCCAAAGCCATGTAGACAGGGCAATAGTTGATCCATCTGAATTTATCTCTACAAATATCGTAGGCACATATTGTCTTTTAGAATGTGTAAGGAAGTTATCCAGGTTTTATCTATTTCATCAGGTAAGCACAGATGAGGTCTATGGAAGTATTGAGATGGAAAGGGTTAAAGAAGATGCCCCATTTAGACCCACAAATCCCTATTCTGCCTCCAAGGCCTCTGCAGACCATCTGGTAAGATCATATGCAAATACCTATGGACTTCCCATTACCATATCTCACAGCTCCAATAATCTTGGGCCATATCAGTTTCCTGAAAAGCTTGTTCCCCTTACAATCCTAAATGCCTTAGAGGAAAGGCCCATCCCCATATATGGAGATGGAAGAAACATAAGGGATTGGCTATATGTAGAGGATAACTGCAGGGCCATATGGATGATAATGTGTGAAGGAAAAAGGGGGCAAAATTATAATGTGGGAAGTGAAAGGGAGACCGAGAACCTGGAATTGGTTAGTCTTTTATGTGATATTTTGGACAGTATAAGGAGGCCAAAAGGAATAAGGCAGAGAAGGGGGCTAATTAGATTTATAAAAGATAGGCCAGGGCATGATAGACGCTATGCAATGGATTGTTCAAAGATCAAGAGAGAATTGGGTTGGAGCCCCAAATACGGCATAGAGGAGGCACTGGATCTAACCATCAGATGGTATCTGGGAAATCTAAGATGGGTGGAGATGATGAAAAAGAGGCTGAATGGATGGATTAAGAGTCATTATGGAAAGGAGTTTTTATAGAGGAAAGCCGATATGAAAGGGATTATCTTAGCAGGGGGGCATGGGACAAGGCTCTTCCCCCTAACTAAGGCAATAAGTAAGCAGCTTCTACCGGTATATGATAAGCCCATGATCTATTATCCCCTCTCAGTGCTTATGCTTGCTGGGATAAGGGACATACTGATCATATCTACTCCCAAAGACATTCCCAAATTTAAGGAGCTTTTGGGAGATGGAAAACAGCTTGGACTGAGATTTTCCTATAAAGTACAAGAAAGCCCTAAGGGGATCGGAGAGGCATTTATCCTGGGAGAAGAGTTTATTGGAACACAAAGCGTCTGTTTGGTCTTGGGAGATAACCTATTTTATGGTCATGGCCTTCCAGAGGTATTAAGACGATGTGCCAGCTTAAGGGAAGGAGCCATAATATTTGCTTATATGGTTAAAGATCCTACAAGATATGGGATCGTGGAGATAGATTCAGATGGCATGGTATTGAGTATTGAAGAAAAGCCCCAAAAGCCAAGATCCTATTATGCAATACCCGGTATATATTTTTACGATAGCAGGGTGGTAGAAATAGCAAAGGGACTGAGGCCATCTTGCAGGGGAGAGCTTGAGATATCTGATATAAATATGAGATATCTGGAGATGGGAAGATTGAGGGTTGAGATATTGGGCAGGGGTTTTGCATGGTTGGATATGGGAACCTATGAGTCCCTCTATCAGGCAACCACCTTTGTCCAGTCCATTCAAGAGAGGCAAGGACTTAAGATCTCATGTATTGAAGAGATCGCCTACAGGTTGGGATATATTGACAGGGCTCAATTGAAATCCCTTGCTGAGGATATGAGCCATAATGAGTATGGAAGATATCTCCTTAGAATTCTGGAGGAAGGCTAAAGTTCATGCCTTTTGAATTTATAAAAGGTGAAATGGAAGGTATATTTCTGATTAGATCTACTATACTTAAGGACATAAGAGGGCATTTCAGGGAGCTATTTCATCAAAGGGAGTTCAAAGAGCTTCTATCTGATATTGGATTTGTCCAGGACAACCTCTCATATTCCATAAGGGGGGTCATAAGGGGGTTACACTATCAACTGAGATATCCTCAGGCCAAATTGGTGTATGTAATTAAAGGAGAGATATTTGATGTGGCTGTAGATATTAGAAGGGGTTCTCCCACCTTTTTGAGATGGGAAGGTCATCTGTTAAGGGATTCTTCAACAGATGGAATATTTATCCCTGAAGGATTTGCACACGGATTCTGTGTGATCTCTGAATATGCCCTTATTATGTATAAATGCACAGGGTTTTATCGTCCAGAAGATGAATATGGGATCTCCTGGAAAGATCCGGATTTAAGCATCCCTTGGCCTGTCTCAGATCCCATATTATCTGAAAAGGATCGGTATCTTCCTTTCCTCAGAGATATAAATGAGGAAGAGCTTCCCATATATAGGAGTTTTAAAAATAGATGATTCCCATAAGAGATACCATAGAGTCCAAGAGATATCCTGTGATTAACTATTCCATTATAATAGCCAATATCTTTTTCTATATGGTTGAACTTGGCAGAGGAGAACAGCTGGATAGGCTCTTCTTTATATATGGGCTTGTCCCAGCACGATATACCTCACATCACATATCCTCCTATTTCACATTTGGCCAGCAGATCTTCTCTTTCCTATCCTTTATGTTTTTGCATGGGGGCCTTTTCCACCTCTTAGGAAATATGTGGTCACTCTATATCTTTGGTGACAATGTGGAAGATAGATTGGGCCATCTAAGATATCTGGTCTTCTATCTTCTCTCTGGTATTGCCTCTGGAGTGGTCCATATCATATTAAATTGGGGATCTCCTGTGCCTACAATAGGAGCAAGTGGGGCAATTGCAGGTGTTATGGGCGCCTATTTTATACTATACCCCTCTTCAAGGATACTCACACTTATCCCCTTTTTCTTTATCCCTTATTTCATAGAGATACCCGCCTTCTTCTTTTTGGGAATATGGTTTTTGATGCAGTTTATAAGCGCCACCCTATCCCCTCCTGGTATTGGTGGTATTGCCTGGTGGGCACATGTGGGAGGATTTGTCTTGGGTATCTTCTTCTGTAAACTCTTTTTAAAGTTTGAGCCATTTACCCTTCCAGACAGGATTCAAAGGATAACCCAGAAAAAGACCACTCCAAGGCTTCATCTCATAAGGCCACACTATTCAGATACGGATCTGGATATATATGGTGATCTCATACTGAGTCCCCATGAGGCCATATATGGGACAGTGAAGCTCATAAGTATTCCATGGGGTTTTCAGAGGAGGCTATTCAGAGTAAGGATTCCACCAGGGATAAGAGATGGCACAGTGCTCAGACTTGAAGGGATGGGAAGGGTGATGGGATCAAGAAGAGGTAATCTGTATTTAAGGGTAATACTTAGGCCATAAAAGGCTATATCTTTTGAAGCTGAGTGTATGAGAGGTGTAAAAGCTTGACCCCAACACTTTTAAAGAAGACCTCTATCCTGTCTTCATCTATCACCTTGGATATTACCCCTCTTCCAAATGCAGGATGCATTACCCTGTCTCCAATCTTCCATCTCTTCGATCCATCAATGCCAACGGTTATCTTATGTGAAACAGGGATCTTTCCTCCTGAAAGATCAATATATTCATAGAGCTCTGTAGGAATTGGACTTATAAATGAACTCATGGTATCACCTGAATGGATGGAAAATGAGTTGCTTGCGCGCGGCCATTCATCTGATGGAAAATATATTCTTAGCTCATCTCTTGCCCTGGTGCATGCCACATACATAAGCCTTCTTTCCTCTTCATATTCCTTTTCATTCAACAGGGCCTTGGTGGATGGGAAATATCCATCCATTGCCCAGATTATAAAGACCACAGACCACTCCAGACCTTTGGCAGAGTGCACAGTGGATAGCACCAATGATTCCTTTCTCAGATCAGGGTCCATATCAGCAGTGCTTGAAGGAGGGGAGAGGATAAGATCTTCTACAAAGCTCTTAAGATTGTTGTATCTGGATGCCATGGAGATGATCTGTTCAAGCTCTTTTTTTCTTTTTGGATAGTCATCAAACCTCTGCTCTAAAAACTGCATATAGTATGAAAATGCAATCTTTATTGCTTTTTGGGGATTTCCCATATTTTCACGGATCTTATTTAGTGTATTGGATAGCTCTTTTAAATGGCCACTTTCTCCCTTCTTAGCCTCAGGCCATCTATCCAGTTGGTAAATATCTTGTTCATCCATCTTTATCCAATCTATTATCTTTTGACTCTTTACTGGCCCGATCTGCTTTAAAAAATTTAGTATCCGTCTCCAGCTCATAATGTCATTAACATTTATAACCACCCTTAGATAGGATAGAAGATCTTTAATATGTGCGGATTCCAAAAACTTAAATCCACCATATTTTACATATGGAATACCCTCCTTTGCCAGTTCCACTTCCAGTTCAAAGGAGTGATATGCGGCCCTAAATAACACCGCCATCTCTCTTAAAGGGATACCCTCTGACAGGTATTGTTGTATATCTCTGCAGACTGCCATTGCCTGCTCTGCCTCTGTATGTGTCTCTATCAGCTTGGGGAATCTGCCATTGCTCCTTTTGGTATAAAGACATTTAGTAAAACTTTCCTTTGATTGGTTGATAAGAGCGTTTGTAAAATTCAGTATGGGCTGAGTGGATCTATAGTTCTGTTCAAGCTTAATAATCTTTGCATCTGGAAATACCCTTATAAAATCTGCCATATTTCTATAGTCTGCACCTCTGAATGAATATATGGACTGTGCATCATCCCCTACAACCATTATGTTTCTATGAGAATATGCAAGATATTGCACAATCTTTGCCTGTATCCTGTTGGTATCCTGATACTCATCCACAAGCACATATCTAAATCTATCACTCAGGATTCCCCTTATATCTGAAAATTCCTCAAGCAGCTTTAACATGAATTTGAGAAGGTCATCATAGTCCATTAGGTGGTTCTTTCTCTTATATTCCTCATATGCTCTGGTCAATTTTTTCAATCTTTCACTCAGATGGGCAAAATGGGGATATTCCAGATCAAGGACCTGGTCAATTCCTTTCTGCAGATTTGATGCCTTACTTATGATATTGGAAATGGTGCTTTTCTTAGGAAAGCGGACCTTTTCCTCTTTTAATCTTAGCTCATCCAGAAGGGAATGGACAATGTCTTCCATGTCCTGTCTATCAAGCACGGAAAAATCCCTTCTAAAACCTAAAAGTGGGGCATATTGTCTCAAGATCTTGTATGCAAGGGAATGAAATGTGCCTCCTTCAACCTCTTTACATCTTCTGTTAAGCAGGGAAGATGCCCTATCCAGCATCTCAGATGCAGCCCTCTTGGTAAATGTAAGTAAGAGAATATTGTAAGGGGAGATTCCCTTTTCTATAAGATATGCCACTCTGTAGGCGATGGTTCTGGTCTTTCCACTTCCAGCTCCCGCAATGACCAGTAATGGGCCATCCATATGAACGACTGCCTCTAATTGTGACGGATTTAAGGAATTCTTGAAGAGTTCATATGCCATAATGATCTTTACCCTAAAAGAGATATAATATAATTGCTAAGAGCAAAAAGAGCATAAAAAACAGGGGAAGGCACAGGGCAACTGTTATACGAAGGTAAGATGTGTTATGCACTATCTTAAGCCCTACAAATTGAACATATAATATATAGAGATTACCAATAAATGCTCCTATAAATGGAACTATCCCCCACATTTGACAGCTCTGACTATAGCTTATCACCCTGACAGTAGCTCCAAGACCTCCTTTCCCACCCCTTACTAACCAAAGAAGCACATGGTAGAAGAGGGATGCAAGAAGGATCTCAATGAATACAAAGATGGGAGCCGCAATAAGTATAAGGGATAAAAGAAAAGGTGTTCCAAAGGAGATGTTAAAGGGAAGTTCTATTAACTTTATACCTCTTGCAAGAAATACATAGTCCCAAAAGAGTGCTGCCATATTTCCCAATGAACCTATGAGTATCCCATAGATTAAGGAGTCCAAGACATTTTCCGTATTAGCAATTGATTTAAAAAATCTTGAAGGATGGAATATCACTTCCCTCAGGGTTAATACTGCCGCCTTAAAGATTCCCTTATCCTCCCTCTGCTCCCATGCACATAGGGTTTGAGTAGAGGATTGTTCCATATCTAATTCAAATCTCTCTTTACATATGGGACATCTTACCCACCTTACATTTTCTGGGATTGCCTCTCTCTTAATCGTCTTTGAATAATTACAATAAGGGCACCTTATTATGACATCCATCTTAAAGACCTTTATTCATCCTGTGCAGTGTCTTTCTGTATGACCATCTCTTCAACCTATCCCATATGGAATTCTCTCCCCTTCTCCTTATGAGTTCCTCTTTGTATCTTATGCCTTCAGGACTGTTAAGAGCGGTCTTCATACATTGAACCCTTTCTTCACAATCAAGACATTCCTTAGGAACCTCCCTCAATCCATCTCTTCCTATAGGAAATACCCTGTTCAGATTTCCGAAACAGTCCTTCATATCCATTCCACTGAGGTAGATATCTATTTATTAAACATGATTGGATTGTTCAACATAAATAAAGAGAGATAAAAAGATTCTAAAAACTTTTCATGAAATCTCCGCCATAGTCAATGGGGGGAAGGGGAAGATATCCGATCCAGAGCCTTTGATTACCTAAGGATCTGGTATATATATGAATAAGATATGTAAAGATATATCCATAGACCTGATTGTCAGACCCCACAATGGCATTTAATCTTGGAGGAAACAGTATATCTGCCCTCATCCAATGAATAATCTCTTTTAAGCTCCTTTTATCTTTAACCTTCTCCCATCCCTTTTCAACAACGATCTCCCTTTGATCATCCTTTGGGTCGAAAATGACTGCTGCCGCACTCTCCCTATTTGGCCCTGAAAAATAGATATGAAAAGAGTTAAAATTATCTACTAATGAAGTGATACTGATATCCTTCTGGGAAACTCCCCTTAGCCTTCCATACATTGACAGATCTGAGCATTCTGTAAATAGGAATATTAAAAGAAGCGCCCAGAGGATATATGATACCTTCATATCAGCGTTTCCTTAGCGCATCCATTATGATAACAAGCTGATTATCTATATATCTGTCTAAGGTGAAACGGTCTTTAAAATGCCATCCCTTCAATATCCACATATGTGCCATCATTAGGATATTATATGCCATAAGGTCTACATCCACATCTTTAAAAATGCCTTTGTCTATCCCTTCCTGAATAATATTTCCAAATATCTTTGATACCTCAACCTCAAGCTGTTTTACCTTGTCTCTTGAGGCCTTATCTAAGGAGCTGGATTTTTGATATATTAAAAGAGCCTTTTTCCTCTGTTGATCCACCACCTTGAAATAGAGAATGGTTGCAATGGCAAGCTTCTCTTCCGGGTCTTCAATATCCTTTATCTGAGATAAAAGGCTTTCACGAAAGATATTTAACACGTCTTCCATGATCATTCGCATTATCTCTGATTTCTTTTTTACATAGTGGTAGGTTACAGGAAGACTTACCTTTGCCTTCTCTGCGATCTCTTCAATGGAGGTGGCAGTGTATCCCTTCTTTGCATAGAGTTCACTTGCAGCATCAATTATCTTACTGCGGACAAGATCAGCAGAGGCAATCTGATCAAGGACTGTCAATCTTCTCTTTTTCTTTACATCCATCTTTCCACCTTTAAATATATAATTGAGGTATTCAGAAGGCTGTCTGAATACCTCAGATTTTTAATGATTAGACCTCCTTATGATACTTAAATGAGACATTAACTCTGGCCCTAAAGTTTTTTACCTTTCCATTTTCAATGGTAACATCCAGCCTGGTTATCTCTGCAACTCTCAGATCTTTAAGACTCTCTCCTGCAGTCTCTATTGCTGTCTTTACAGCCTCTTCCCAAGATGTCTCACTGGTTCCCACAAGCTCTATAATTTTATATGTGCTTCCCATCCCTTCCTCCTTTTTAAAAAGGTGTTATTATTAGTTAGATGAGCTATTTCCCCACTATGTGACTATATCTCTACTTCACCCACCCCCTTTCTTAAGAATAGATTTTTTTAATAAATAGCACTATAAATATATAGTCAAGAATTAATTTTTATAATTGCCCATTTGCTTAATTGATTAAGCACCCTGTCTCTATGGGTACCTGGCCAGTAGAATCTCTTACAGGTAGGGCAAAAGCTTATAGATTCAGCAACTCTATGATAGACATATTCTGGAACATTTTCTAAGGCATCCACCTTATCTGCCTTCTCTATTGGAGTGTTACATATTATACAGCGTGAAAATAGTGAACTTTCCCTAATCCGTAAGCTAAAGTGAGAGATTACCTCCCTTAATTGTTCATTTATGTGGTCTGAATGTATGTAAAGAGATCTTGGAAACATATCCAGATTTTTCCTCTTCCGTGACAAAAATATCCTCTCCTCCCTCTTTAATTTCTGTATCCTATATTCATCCAGTCTCCTTATATAGAGGGTATCAAATCCCAGGATCCTGAGCCATCTTGCAAGCCTTCCAAGCATGGAATCTACAGCAAATTTTATCTCCTCTTTCATATCATTTTATATATCATAAGGGAATAGATCATGCCATTAAATTGATTTGACTCACTATTTAAAAGATATTAGGAATTAATTTAGAGGTCTTTAAATGCAAAAGATAGTTATAAAGGGTGGAAAGAGGCTTAAGGGAAAGGTAAAGATAAGTGGTTCAAAAAATGCCACACTTCCCATTATAGCTTCCTGTATCCTAACGGGGGGAAGACACAGGCTTTCAAATATACCATCCCTCAGGGATGTCCATACCATAAAGGAGATCATGTCGCTTCTGGGGGTGAAGTTTGAAGAAGAAGGTGGTGAACTGATTATAGATACTGGAAATCTACTTTCATATGAAGCTCCATATGAACTGGTTCGGACCATGAGGGCATCTGTGCTTCTTCTTGGGCCGCTGATTGCCAGAGTGGGAAGGGCAAAGGTTGCCATGCCAGGGGGGTGTGCCATAGGGGAGAGGCCCATAGATCTTCATCTAAAGGCGTTAAGGCTGATGAATGTGGATATGGATCTTGAAGGGGGGTATATAGTTGCAAGGACAGAAGGGCTTAAAGGTGCACACATATTTTTTGACATACCCACTGTCACTGGAACAGAAAATGTCATGATGGCAGCAACCCTTGCTGAAGGCAAGACAGTATTGGAGAATGCGGCAAAAGAGCCAGAGGTTCAGGATCTTGCAAAGGCCCTAAAAGAGATGGGGGCTCAGATAGAGGGAGAGGGAACAGATACAATTGTTATTCACGGGGTAAAGGAGCTTCATCCCATATCTCATAAGGTTATACCTGATAGGATTGAAGCGGGCACCTATATGATTGCATCTGCCATAACCAGGGGGGATGTGGTAGTGGAAGATTGTATTCCAGATCATCTCACCTCCCTTATAGAGAAATTAAGGGCGGTTGGCTGCAAGCTCCAATTGGGTGATAAATGGATCAGGGTAACGGGTGTTGAAAAGATAGAGAGTGTGGATATAAAGACAATGCCCTATCCTGGATTTCCCACAGATCTTCAGGCACAATTTATGGCACTTATGTGTATTGCTGAGGGTTCAAGTATAATAACTGAGACCATATTCGAAAACCGATTCATTCATGTAAGTGAGCTTAGAAGAATGGGTGCAGATATAAGCATTGACGGAAATCAGGCAATAGTTCGTGGAAAGGAAAGACTACTTGCAGCACCAGTTATGGCAACAGATCTGAGAGCCAGTGCCTCTCTTGTGCTTGCAGGCCTGGTGGCAGAAGGAGGAAATACAGAGATAAGCAGGATCTACCACCTGGACAGGGGTTATGAGGCCCTGGAGAGAAAGCTTCAGATGTTGGGCGCCCAGATTCAGAGAATAGACTCATGATATGTTTAAAAGGCCTCTCATCCCCATTACCCTATCATATATATGCGGCATAGTTACAGCATATAGCCTCAAGCCTGGTATCTTTTTAGGCATATCTTTAGTTTTTATCATAATATGTCTTTCTTTAGTCCTTTTTAGATTTCAGTTAAAGGCGGTATCAGTGCTACTCTTCTATTGCTTGGGATATCTATTTTTCATCTTAGCGAATAATTCTGTAAGCCTTCAAGATCTCTTAGGTGAAAGACAGAAGGTAGTGGTGGAAGGTGTGGTGCTGGATGTACCTCGTATAGAGGGAGATTATGAAAGTTTTACTATGATGGTTGAGGCAATTGAAATCGGAACAAGATATCTTCCTTTTAGGGAGAAGGCAAAGGTATCGGTCTTTAAAAATCCCATATGTCTGAGGGTTGGAACCAGATTCAGATCACTTTCAGATATAAGAAGATTTAGGACATTTAAAAACCCAGGCTCCTATGATTATGAAATAGTGAGGAAAAGCTATGGCATTGGTTTTAGGGTAAATATATCCGATGGAAGATATATTATCCCCATCGGGAAGGCCGATTGGGGATTTATCAGGGGATCTATAGAGGGGGTTAGAGATCATATAAGGACTTTTTTAAAGAGAAATCTGCCTCAGGAAGATGCAGAGCTTCTAAGTGCATTTGCTGTTGGAGATAAATATGCAATTAAAAGAGATGTAAGGGAGAAATTCAACAGGGTAGGGCTTGCCCATCTCCTTGCGGTATCAGGTCTTCATATCGGTCTGATCGGATTTATCGGATTTAAGCTCTCTATCTGGCTTATGTTAAGATCAAAGAGATTGCCCTTAGTGATTAATATAAAAAAGATTGCCACCATTCCCACTGCAATTCTGATACTTTGCTATTGTGCCATTTCAGGATTCCAGATCTCAGCTATCAGGGCCACAATTATGGCAATGGTATATCTCTTTTCCATACTGATTGAAAAGGATAATGATCTCTTATCCAGCCTATGCCTTTCAGCACTGATTATTCTGTTTATAAATCCACTATCTCTGTTTAGTGTCTCATTTCAGTTATCCTTTGTGGCTGTGTTAGGGATTATCCTATTTTTTCCATCTATATATCGTCTACTTAATTTTAGAAGATCTAAGTCCAGGACATTGAAAAAGATATCCGAATATACATGGGCTACCGCTTCAATTACTATATCTGCTCATCTTGCACTGCTTCCCCTTCTTTTGAGATATTTTCATGAAATGCCATTACTATCTATACCCCTAAATATCCTAAGTATGCCTCTATTGGGCATCTTTTTAATTCCATCCCTGTTTTTGTCTTCTCTCTTTTCGTTTTTTTATCCAAAATTGGCCACACTGTTTCTGATGATATCCCAGGGCTCCCTTAAGATCCTATGCCATATTATGGAACTTTCTCTTTCCATACCCCATTGCTCTCTTAATCTATTTATACCAAATGGATTTGAAATAGCTCTATATTACGGCATATTAATAACGCTATTGTATCTTAGAAGACCTTACTTTAGATTTATATTCCCTTCACTTATGCTTATCACCTGCCTTTATATTGCAGGTGGGCTTTACAGGACATATAAAAGCCCCAAACTGAGGCTTACCTTCTTAGATGTGGGGCATGGAAGCTCAGTATTTATAAGATTTCCTGATGCAAAAGACATGCTAATTGATGGAGGGGGTATGAACAAGAACATATTTGATATGGGAAAGAATGTGGTAGCTCCGTTTTTACTCTACTCTAAGGTAAGGAATATCCACTTTATGGTCTTAACCCACCCCCAGCAGGATCATACAAATGGCCTGCTTTATATAGCAAAGACCTTTCCTATCCATACATTCTGGAAACCTCCCACTTACTCTAAGGATCCCATATATCTGGATCTTATCAATACCTTAAGATCAAAGGGTGTGGATATCATCTACGGAAATAGCATAGGGTCAGTCCATATTGGAGGTGTAAATATTAGATGCCTTCATCCACTACACTATAAGTTTTTGAAAAGGGCCGGGCTTGGTATAAATGATCTATCCATGGTCTTTAAATTTACCTATATGGATAGATCCATACTTATTCCAGGGGATATCAGTAAAAGGGCTGAACTTCTGCTATGCAAGAGATATGGAAATGCACTTAGAAGTGATGTGCTCTTAATTCCGCATCATGGAAGCAGGGGCTCCTGTAGTATGGAATTTCTGAATACTGTAAGGCCTAAGATATGCATCATATCATGTGATGGTAGAAGATTTCCCCATATTGAGACCATTAGAAGAATCAGAAAGATAGGTGCATCTATTTATAGAACCGATAAAGATGGTGCCATTACAATTACAATAGATGGAAAGGGTATTGATATAAAGACATATACAGGATATAGAGATCATTAAAAGGGTTTCAGAATGGAAGAGCCAGAGAGGATTGCAGGCAAAAAGATATATCAGATAATTAAGGAGCTTCAAGAAAACCATACAATTATAAAATTAAATATCTTGGGAACTGGTTATGAAAGGCTTACAATGGTAACTGATATAAGGGATATAGATGGCATACCCCATTTTTTTATAGATTACCCTAAGGGGATAGGAGAGGTTATTGGAAATAAAGAGAGGGAGGCACGATTTGAATTTAAAGGAAGAGATCACATTATCTACTTCTTTAGATCCAAGATAAGACATGGAAGGAGAAAAGAGCTTCCCATACCATTTCCTGAAGAGATATTTAGAATCCAGAGAAGGAGATACTTTAGGCTTGAGGCACCTGTGGGGACTAAGATGAGATTTAGATTTGAAAATCTTGAGGCCGTGGCTATTGTTATAAATATTAGCCTAAAAGGGGCACTCCTCTTTCAGAAAAAGAGAGATATATCCTTTAAACTTGCACCAGGTGATATCCTAAAAGATCTTTTGATGGATATATCTGATGGGGGAAGACCATATACCATTAAGATTGATGATGCCAATGTGAGATGGACAGATACAGATCCAGAAAGAGGAGGTATGTTATATGGAATAGAATTTGTGTATATGGATCCAAAGGTAAATAAGGTGTTAAAAGAGATAATCTATAGAATACAGAGAAGATATCTCCAGCTGAGGACTTCAAAAGGTATCTAAGTTAACTTTTTTATAAGACAGATATTTCTGCCTAAGGGTCCCCCTGGAAGGCTGTAAGGTATGATCTTTTCAATTCTTAGATTTCGATCTTTAAGTGTATATTCAAATTCCTCTGAGTGTAGATTAATTGAATTTCCCATATATAATACGAATATGCCTTCAACATGGAGATTTAAAGAGGCATACTCAACCACCCTTTTAAATGATCCCAATGCCTTTGAAGTTACTATGTCAAATGGAGGGCCAATCTTTCTTCTTTCCACCCTTTCATTTACCACCTCAATCTCTGTAAGTTTCAGAAGCCTTATTATGTGTCTTAAAAAGACGCATTTTTTATAATTACTTTCCACCATATATACCTTATATGAAGGTGTCACGATCTTTAAAGGTATGGCAGGAAATCCAGCACCAGATCCCATATCAAGCATCTTGCCTTCCTTTGGGATAGAGGGAAGAGGAATGAGGGAATCTAATAGAAGCTCCCAGACAATCCTTTCATAGTCCTTCAGCCCTGTTAAATTTATTGCCTTATTCCAGGAAATTAGCTCTTTAAGATAGATCTGAAATTTCCAGATTTCTTCCCTCCCCAAGAGGATTCCTCTCTTGCTGCACTCATCCTCAAATATCTTCCATAGATCCTTTTCCATTACATTATAATATTATTCTTTTTT
>CAYTXJ010000022.1:0-21691 GCA_964440775.1 uncultured Desulfobacteraceae bacterium
AGATTCCATTTACAGCTTTTTTCTGAGAGCTTTGAATTTTTCAAAGCTCTCAGAAAAAAGATAGATAGTTTTATGTAAAAATTTTTCTAAACCTTTGGCCTGGGGTAGAGCCCGGCCATTTTCACGATCTCTGGCACCCTGTGTTCCCATTCAATGGCCATAAGATGCACTCCAGCCACACCTTCAATCTCCTTCATCTCCTGTATCTGCTCAATAGCAATCTTTATCCCTTCTTCTGCCACCTTTCCCTTTCCAGCGCCTTTAAGCCTTTTTATGAGCTCATCAGGGACATCCATTCCAGGAACAGCACTTGCCATATATCTTGCCATACCAACGCTTTTAAGGGGAGTGATACCTGCAAGGATATGGCATCTTTCATGGAGCCCCATATCTACCGCTCTTTTCATAAATTCCCTGAATTTCTTCATGTTATATATGCACTGGGTCTGAATAAAGTCAGCTCCTGCCTCTATCTTTAATTTCAATCTATATACCCTGAATTCAAAGGGATCTGCAAATGGATTGGATGCTGCACCTATAAAGAGCTTGGGAGGAACATCTATGTCCTCTCCGTTCAAAAATTTTCCCTCATCCCTCATCTTTTTAACAAGGGCTATGAGCTGTATGCTATCAATATCATACACATTCTTTGCCTCAGGATGATTTCCAAAACGCTGATGATCACCACTCAGGCAGAGCATATTCCTCACTCCCATGGCATAGACACCCAGGATATCGCTCTGAATCGCCAAGCGATTCCTGTCCCTGCATACCATCTGAAAGTTAGGTTCCATCCCTTCCTGTATCATAATTGTGCATGCAGCCCAGCTTGCAAGTCTGACCACTGCTGTCTGATTGTCTGTGATATTTACAGCATCCACCATCCCTTTAAGATGCTGTAGCTTCTCTTTTAGATGTTCCACATTTGCCCCCTTTGGAGGACCACACTCCCCGGTGAGGGCAAAATGACCTGCCTTTAAGACCTTCTCTAAATTGCTTCCTGATTTATACTCGCTCATATCACCAGCTCCTCCCTTACACTTTTCCTGGGGCCTCCTCCATCCCTTGCAGATCTCCAATCCTTTGGGGGTTTGAGAGTAAGCAGATCCTCAAGCCTACCATTTTCCATCTTCTTTTTGACTATCTTATCCCAGATGCATTCCACTTCAGGTGAGATCTCACACTTTCCATTTGAAGATCCACCACATGGGCCATGCAAAAGACTCTTTGAGCATCTGGCAATAGGGCACATGCCTTCAAAGAGATGAATGATACATGTGCCACATCCAGCACAACGCTCTGCCCATACGCCATGCTGAATAGCTCCACCAAAGAATTTAGTATTTACCGCAGGGAAAAACTTCTGATCTGGATATGCCTCTGCCAAAAATTGAGGCCCCACTCCACATGCCATAGACACCACGCCGTCATAATCGTAGATAATATCCCTTAGCTCAGCTACATATTCAGGATCACACTGCCTCTCTATGGTTCTTTCATCCACCTCTAAGGGTTTACCCTCTTTTTTCCTTGCGATCTTAAGGGTAGAGGCAAGTATTCCTACTTCCTTCGCACCTCCTACATTACAGACCGTTACACATCCTTTACATCCCACAATGAGGATCTTGTTAAAATCCTTGATCATATCCAATATCTCTTGAATGGGTTTTCTATCTGCCACTATCATCTCTAAACTCCTCTCCAATCTTTCTATTATCGTTCATATCCCATTCCCTTATTGGGAATAAAAATAAAGGTTACAACATGCCACGCAAACCTTTAGGTGTCAAGCAAAAACATATTATCAGGATCTTATATGAGATGGGTAGATCTTATCTAATTCTTAGAAAAAATGAATTTAGAAGGGATTTTTGACGTCCCCAAGGGGATTTGAACCCCTGTTGCCGGCGTGAAAGGCCGGTGTCCTGGACCTGGCTAGACGATGGGGACGCTCTGTGTATGGCCACCGTCAGGGAAAATCCCCTCAGGAACAGATAAAATGATTGTCAAATATATTCAAATAAAGTAAGATTAAAAATAATTGGATTATTGTCAAGATAAAAGTATGGAAGAATTTGCAAAGATCGCCATAATTGAAAACGAGATTGAGGCAGGCCTTCTGGATTCCATCCTCAATGAGAGGGGTATCCCACATGCCATGAAGTCATATTATGATACCGCATATGATGGGATATTTCAGACTCAAAAGGGCTGGGGGCATGTGGAGGCCCCCCTATCTTACAGAGATGAGATACTAAAGATAATCTCTGATATCAGGATCTCCTCTCCATCTTCCTGATCTTGAATGATATTCAACAGTAATTATCTTTATCCCTCTCTCAATGATCAATCATTTCAGGAGGTAAAATAATTTCATGAAAAATAAAGGTAAGGTGGATCCGTGATGAGACAGGCTAAATTCCGATTAGTCTGAACCACATTCTCTATCGCTTCCTCTTAGCTTTTCAAGTGCATGGCTTAGAGCCGGAATAATTACGGGTAGACTTTCTCTTACTGCCTTTGGACTTCCTGGAAGATTTATTATTAGGGAAGCTCCTCTGATTCCAGAAACACCACGAGAAAGTATGGCATAGGGGGTTAATCTATAGCCCTCAGTCCTCATTATCTCAGATATACCAGGCACGGTATATTCCACTATCTCCTCTGTTGCCTGGGGGGTTACATCCGTGGGATGAAGACCTGTTCCGCCAGTAGTAATTATAAGAGGAACTGACAATTCATCGGCCCATTTAAGCAGAGTCTCTTTTATTCTTTCTTTATTATCGGGCACAATCGTCTTCTCTATCACATTATATCCATGCTTACTTAAGATGGCCTCTATCTCAGAGGAGCTCCTATCCTCCCTCTCTCCCATTGCTCCTTTTGAACTTACCGTTAAAATAGCCACATTTAAGATATCCAAACTATTCCCCTTTTTTAGCCGCAGCTATGACCTTCTCAGCCAATTGCGAAGGGACCTCCTCGTAATGACTGAATTCCATCTTAAATGTGCCCCTGCCTCCTGTCATGGAGTTCAGATCCAGTGCATAGGTAAGCACCTCTGCCATGGGTGCCTGTGCCTTTATTACCTGGTATCTACCCTTAGATTCCATTCCAAGCACCCTTCCCCTTCTGCTTGTAAGATCACCCATCACATCACCCATCACCTCTTCTGGCACAATTATCTCCATCTTCATTATGGGTTCAAGAAGTGTGGGCTGTGCCTGTTGTACCGCCTTTTTAAGACACATGCTTGCAGCGATCTTAAATGCCATCTCTGAAGAGTCCACCTCGTGGCTTTTGCCATCATAGAATTTTACCTTAAGATCCACCATGGGATAGCCTGCAAGCACTCCTTGTTGCATCGCCTCGTGAAGACCCTTTTCAACTGCAGGCACAAAGGACCTGGGCACATTCATCCCCACCAATGCCTCTTCAAACTCAAATCCTGCACCTCTGTCCAATGGATAGAGGTTAAAATGAACTTCTGCAAACTGCCCCCTTCCTCCTGTCTGCTTCTTGTGACGGTATATAACGCCTTCAACGGGCTTTTTAATAGTCTCTTTATATGGGACCTTTACCGGTTTTAGCTCCACCTCCACTCCATACTTTCGTGCCAGCTTTTCACATGTAACCTCTAAATGAATCTGACCAAGACCTGAGAGTATTATCTCTGAGGAGCTCTGATCCCTTTCAATCCTAAGTCCGGTATCTTCCTCAAGCAGCTTTCCAAGGGAGGTAAAGACCTTATCTTCGCTACCCTTTACCTTTGCAACCACTGCATAGGATAATACAGGTGGTATAGGATCTAAGGATTTAAAGATAATGGGATCTGCTTCATCACACAGAGTATCTCCAGTATATGTCTCCTTGAGCTTTGGAATTGCAACAATATCGCCTGTAATGGCAGTATTAACTGGAGTCTGCTTTTTTCCTTCAAGGATGAGGATCTGTCCGAATTTCTCTTTTACTGACCTATTGGGATTAAAGAGGGTCATATCTGTGGTGAGTTTTCCTGAGAATATCCTCAGTATACTGAGCCTTCCTGCAAAGGGATCTGCAATGGTCTTTATAACCAGTCCAAAGAAGGGCCCATCAACCGATGCCTCCCTCTTAATCTCATCTCCACTTTTGGGATCTTTGCCCACAAAAGGGTCCCTTTCTAAGGGAGAGGGAAGACCATTTACAATAAGGTTCATAAGATGAACTATTCCCATATTGTGAAGAGCAGATCCAGCACATATGGGTATCAGGACTCCCTTTTTGATGCTTTCATAGAGGGTCTTTTCGATCTCCTCATGGGAAAGCTCCTCTCCCTCTAAGTACTTCTCCATTAGTTCATCATTGTCTTCAATAATATTTTCCACTATCTTCTCCCTCCACTCCTCCACCACATCTGCCATATCTTCTGGGATATCTCCCTCCTTAAACTTTCCGCTTCCATCTTTTTCGTAGAAATATGCCTTTCCCCTTATAAGATCCACTATGCCATTGAAGCGATCTTCTGCTCCAATAGGGATATATATAGGAGTGAGAGTAATGGAAAAGGCATTGGATAGTTCATCCATGGCCTGAAAAAAGTCCGCACGTTCCCTTTCCATCTTATTTATGAATATTATTCTGGGCAGGGAGAGTTCATCTGTAAATTCCCATATCTTCTCTGTCCCCACTTTGACACCTGAAGTAGCATCTATTAAAAGCACCACTCCATCTGCTGCCTGAAGACACATACGGGTATCAGAGAGGAAATTGTCATCCCCAGGAGTATCAATGAGATTAACATAATGGCCTTTCCAGTTTAGATGATGAAAGGAGGTGGAGATGGTTATCTTTCTCTTTATCTCCTCAGGTTCAAAGTCAAGGGTTGAATTTCCTTCATCCACTCTTCCAAGCCTCTGAATGGCCTTTCCATTAAATAGCATTGCCTCAGAGACAGTGGTCTTTCCAGATCCCACATGGGATATCAATGCCACATTTCTTATCTTTGATGATTGCCTTTCCATAACTATTCCTCTCTTTTATATTCTTTCCCTAAGAAGAGGGCTGGTAAGTAAACACCGAATTTAAATTAAATAAAAGATCAAAGTCAAGGATCAAATAATGCCTTTAGTCCTTACCTCCTTTCTGTTTTGCCAAAAAGGGTGTAAGAAGATCAATGGGTAAGGGAAAGATAGTTGTGGAGTTACTTTCAGAGGATATCTCCCTGAGGGTCTGAAGGAATCTTAGTTGTAGTGCCTGTGGGAACTTCTGGATTATCTCTGCTGCCTCAGCGAGTCTGGTGGCTGCCTGGTATTCACCCTCTGCATTAATTACCTTTGCTCTTCTTTCTCTTTCTGCCTCTGCCTGCCTTGCCATAGCCCTCTGCATCTCCTGAGGTAGATCTATATGTTTTAACTCCACAGTTGTAACCTTTATCCCCCAGGGGTCTGTATGCTGATCCAGGATGCTTTGAAGCTGGGTATTGATCTTTTCCCTTTCTGAAAGCAGTTCATCCAGTTCCACCTGACCACAGACGCTTCTCAGTGTGGTCTGAGCAAGCTGAGAGGTGGCAAAGAGATAGTTTTCAACCTCAATGGTTGCCTTTGTGGGATCCATGACCCTGAAATACACCACTGCATTTACCTTGATAGATACATTATCTCTGGTAATCACATCTTGAGATGGCACATCCATGGTAACAAGTCTCAGGCTTACCTTTACCATCTTATCTATAATGGGTATCAATATTATAAGCCCTGGGCCTTTAGTTCCTATGACCCTACCTAAGCGGAAGATAACCCCCCTTTCAAACTCTTTAAGGATCCTTATGGCAGATGAAAGAAACATAATTATTAAGACTAATGCTACTATCCAGAACATATTTAACCTCCTAATCTTCTTTTTATCTCTTTATCTGTCTGACCTTTAATAAAAGCCCCTCAATATCCTGAACCTCCACCTTCTCCCCACTGGGTATCTTTTTGTCAGATACCGCCTTCCAGTATTCTCCATGGACAAATACAAGCCCCTCAGGGTCAATGTCCTCTTTTACAATCCCAATCTCTCCGATAAGTCCTTCAAGGCCGCTTCTGGGTCTGCTTCTGTATGCCTTAAAGGCTAATGCAGACACAATGGCAAAGAAGGCACCTATGAGAACGATGGTTGGTGCCATAAGTCTGAGGGAGACCTTAAGGTTTTCAAACAGCATTATGGAACCCAATGCAAGTGAGATGAGACCACCAATGGTAAGAAGTCCATAGCTCTGAACCTTTAACTCAGCAATAAAAAATATTATACCCAGAATTATTAAAAGTAACCCTGCATAATTCACTGGCAGGGTCTGAAAGGAGTAGAATGCCAGTATAAGAGAGATTCCGCCTATCACTCCTGGGAATATGGCACCTGGATGTGCCAGTTCAAAATAGAGTCCTGCAAGTCCTATCATCATAAGTATATATGCAATATTGGGATCGCTGATTGTCTTGAGTATCTTATCCCTCAGTCCGGGGGAGAAATAAGATCTCTCTATATCTTTTGTATGTAGTGTTATCTTTCCCCCTTTTATATCTACCATCACTCCATTTAGCTTTTTAAGGAGTTCATCCATATCTGAGGCGACCATATCAATTACCCCTTCTTTGAGGGCCTCCTTTGCAGTGATGGATACGCTCTCTCTGATAGCCTTCTCTACCCATTCATGGTTTCTGCCCTTCTCTTTTGCAATTCCCCTTCCATAGGATGCCATATCATTTAAGACCTTCTCATTCATGGTGCGATTTATCTCCTTACCACCTACTGTGACCGGATGTGCAGCGCCGATATTGGTTCCAGGTGCCATGGCAGCGATATGTGCAGAGATGGTAATTAATACCCCGGCAGAGGCAGCTCCAGCCCCATTTGGTGCCACAAACACAACTACTGGGATATCCGAGTTCATAATGTCTTTGACCA
Source organism: uncultured Desulfobacteraceae bacterium (assembly GCA_964440775.1). Lineage (GTDB taxonomy): Bacteria > Desulfobacterota > DSM-4660 > Desulfatiglandales > JALVMZ01 > CAYTXJ01. The sequence continues at coordinate 6,931 of CAYTXJ010000022.1, forward strand.
TGGATCTCATGGAAGAGGCTAATCCACCAGGGGTGTCCAATCTTAAGATGATAATATGCGCATTTTGCCGTTTTGCCTCCTTAAAGCCCCGATGTAGATACATTGCCATTGCAGGATTAATGGGGCCTTCAAGTTCCATAATAAATGCTATCCTATGGACTCTGTCTTCTGAAAGGACAGATCTAAGAGGCAGCAGAAATGCAACAATAAGATACATAAGAGCTAAAAAGGATCTCTTTAAAGCTATAAATTTCAATTCCTTCCCTCCAGCCCTAAATGCCTTATTATCTGCTTCATATCCTCCCAGACCTCCCTCTTTGAAGAGGGATTTCTCAAGAGGAACGCAGGATGATATGTGGGCATTACAGGTATATCCTTCCATTTTAGCCATTTACCCCTTACCTCTGTTATCTTCATATCCCTCCTAAATAGTCCGATGAGTGCGATTCTACCCAATGTGCATATCACCTCTGGTGCGATTATCTCTAACTGCTTTTCAAGGTAAGGAACACATCTTTCCATCTCATGCCTCTTTGGATCTCTGTTTCTGGGTGGTCTGCACTTTATCACATTGCATATATATACATCCTCTCTCTTAAGACCCATGGCAGCTATTATCTTGGTAAGAAGTCTTCCTGCCTCTCCCACAAAGGGTCTACCTTCTAAGTCCTCTTCCCTACCAGGTGCCTCTCCTACAAACACAAGCTGTGCATTACTTGAACCTTCTCCTATTACAATGTTCTTTCTTCCCTTGTGCAGCTCACATCTTCTGCATCCCTCAATATACTGTCTTAGTTCATCCAGATCATTAATATTAAATAATGGGTCTCTGATATAGCTTTTGCTTTCTTTTGAAAGCCTAACATCTCTTATACCCATAATACTGTAATATCTCAGTCTCCTCTCTAAGGCCTCTATTTCAGGGATTATAGACTCTATCACCTCTTCTGATCCAATAGCGATACAACATGATCTAAGATGATATTTGCCACCACCTCTTTTTTTAAAAGGGGCAGTCCCTGAACCCTTCCATCTCTGTGAATGATCTTTACAAGGTTGGTATCTGTCTGAAAACCCGAATCCTTTCTGGATACATCGTTTGCAACTATGAAGTCCAGATTCTTTTCTTTCAGCTTCTTTTTGGCATTTTGGATAACATCCTCTGTCTCTGCGGCAAATCCAACCAAGACACACCGCCTCTTAGATCTTTTCTTTCCCAGTTCACTCAATATATCGGGATTTTTTACAAGCTCTATGGTAAGGGACTCAAGCCCCTTTTTTATCTTACTCTTTGCCATGTATCTGGGTCTATAATCTGAAACCGCAGCTGCCTTTATTATGGCATCTGCTCCCTCAGCCCTATCTATCACAGCATCTTTCATCTCTCTTGCAGAATTGATCTCTACAAATTCAACCCCTCTTGGTGGTCTTTCATTTGAAGGCCCACTGATAAGTGCCACTTCAGCCCCCCTCAGATAGGCCTCCTTTGCAAGGGCATATCCCATCTTTCCGCTGGATCTGTTGGTAATAAAACGCACAGGGTCTATTGCCTCCCATGTGGGTCCAGCAGTTACTACAATCCGCCTTCCCTCCAAGTCCTTAGAAGAGAGCAGGTATCTGATCTCATATAAAATATCTTCAGGATCTGGAAGTCTTCCAGGGCCAATTTCACCACATGCAAGCTCCCCTTCTGAAGGCTCCATAACCCTTATTCCCCTATTTCTCAGCAATTCAATATTCTGAGAGATAACAGGATTCTGATACATCTTGCTGTTCATAGATGGGCATATGAGTATAGGACACCCTGCTGCCAAGATCATAGTTGTCAAAAAATCATCTGCGATTCCATGAGCGAGCTTGGAGATGATATTTGCAGTTGCAGGAGCAATGGCTATTAAATCACCATATCGGGCCCAACTGATATGTAACATCTCAGGGCCTTCTTGGGAGAACATATCCCAGATCACTTTTTCTCCAGTTATGGCTTCAAAGGTAAGGGGAGTCACAAATTTAGTTCCATTCTTTGTCATACATACCCTTACCTTGGCTCCCCCTGATATGAGCAATCTAACAAGCTCAACCGCCTTATATGCGGCAATTCCACCACTTATTCCAATCACTATCCTTTTATCTTTAAGTGACATAGATCTATTTAAACTAAAAATCCTTCCAATGACAATAGAAATCTATCGATTCTCAAGATTCCTTGACACCTTTTAAAGGCATTAAATATACTTCCACTTAGATCCTGAATTCTTTGGAGGTAATATGAAGGTCTTGGTATATGGCTCTGGCGGAAGGGATCACTGCTTGGCAGATAAATATGGGGATAGCCCCCATGTGGATAAGGTCTATTTTGCTCCAGGAAATCCAGGCATCCTATATACACCAAAGGGGAAAAGGGGGCTGATAGAAAGGGTGCCTATAAGAGACTTCAATGAGATAGCCAAGTTTTGTAAAGAAAACAGAGTGGATCTTGTGGATGTGGGATCTGAAAACCCTTTGGAAGAAGGGCTGATTGATGTGCTTGAGGCAAATGGGATCAGGGCCATAGGACCCAGAAGGGAATATGTTAAAATTGAGAGCGACAGGGCATTTACGGATGATATGCTTTCAAGGATAGGTGTTCCCAAGCCCCAATACAGGGTCTTTAGAGATCCTGATAAGGCCAAAGAGTATGTAAAAAATATAGGGTATCAGGTGGTGGTAAAGGCAAATGGCCTTGCAGCCGGAAAAGGGGTGATTGTATGTGATGATGTGGATGATGCCATTGATGCCATAGATAGGATCATGGTAAAGAAGATATTTGGAAGCTCAGGGGAGAGGATAGTGATTGAAGAGAGAAAATATGGCACAGAGATATCCTTTTTTGCATACTTAGATGGAAGGCATGTAATGCCTTTAAAGATGTTTGCTCAGGACTATAAGCCCGCTTTTGACCCTGATGATACTGAAGAGATAGAGAGGTTTGGTGGAAATCTTAATACCGGTGGCACAGGCTGTTATTGCCCCCATAGATTGGTCAGCCCCTGGCTTATAAATCGAATCATCAAGGAGATAGTGAATCCCACTGTAAATGAGATATATAATACTTTTGGTTGGGAATATAGGGGGGTCTTATATTTTGGCCTTAACCTTGATCCCTACAATCACCTGGATGTGTTTGAGATAAATGTGCGACACGGTGATCCTGAATGGGAGGTTATATCCAGAAAGCTAAGCACCGATCTATTTGAGATCTCCATGGCGGTATGTGAAGGAAGACTGGATAATATAAGACAGGTCTGGAATGACAGATACTATGTGGATCTGATTGCAATGGAAGGGAGATCAAAGGCACAACGTGGATGGAATAAGGGGTATCCTGGAAGATATGGAAAGGGACATAAGATTGAGGGACTAAATCAGATAGAGAGGGGGGTGGTCATATATTTTGCAGGAGTAGATGAAGATCATCAAAAGGGGCTTATTACCTTTGGCGGAAGGGTCTTGCATGTAGTTTCAGGGGGAAAGAGCCTTGAAGAGGCAAGGGAAAGAGCCTATAGAAATATCTCTAAGATCAGATTTCTGGATCACAATAACAACAATCAAAACTGTATGCGTTACAGAAAGACCATAGGATTTTTATAGCTATTGATGGACCCAGAAGCTCAGAGAAGAGGTGGCCAATTTAAGCTTGTAAAGTTTTTTTCCATTGCAAGCCTTATTGTTATTTTTATTTTCAGTATTCCCTTTACCATATTTATCACACAAAAGGCGAGGTCCCTTATACTTAAGACCTATCAAAATTATGCCATGCTTGTGGGAAAGAATCTAAACTATCAGGTCTTTCAATATTTTGTTCTTCCTGTTACAAAAAGATATGGTAGAATAAGGTTGAGAGAGAAGGAGCAATATGAATTGATGGATCAGATAGTAAAGAATACCATTCATGGGTTTAAGATTGAGATTGTAAATATTTATGACATCGGAAAGGGAGTAATTGCCTATAGCACCGATTCATCTCTCATTGGAAGACATGCATCTAAGACAAAGGGATACCTAGGTGCCATTAAGGGAGAGATGTCTTCTGAGATCCTATCCTCTAAGACGCTTTTCTGGAAGATGGGGTATCTCATAGACAGAGAGGTAAGGCTGAGGACCTATATCCCCTTTAAGGTAATTGATCCATATACAGGGAAGAGGATCTATGTGGCAGGGGTATTTGAACTGGTTCAGAATATGAGTAGCGAATATAGAGAGCTTTTGAGGTTTCAATATCTCATCGTAGGGCTTTCTGTTCTAATTATGGCCTTTATATTCTTGGCTTTAATCCTCATTGTAAGAAGGGCAGAGAGGCTCATTGAACAGCGGATTGAAGAGCAAATGGAGCTTGAAAGACAACTAAATCAGGCAGAAAGGCTTGCCATACTTGGAAAGATGGTTGCCACCATATCTCATGAGATAAAGAACCCGCTGGGTGTAATTAAGAGCACTGCAGAGCTATTGGGCACAATGGAGGGAATGGGTGAACAGCAAAAGAGGCTTTCAGATATCATCAATGAAGAGGCCATAAGATTAAACAGGATCGTTACAGAATTTCTAGACTTTGCTAGACCCTCCACATTAAAGCTAAAAGAATGTGACCTAATAGGGATAATTAAAAGAGGACTTGATTTTATAAGACCTGAACTGGAAAAGAGAGGAATAAGGCTAAAAAACCATATAGTGGATCAAAGGCTTCTCGTGATGGCAGATGAAGGCCAGCTCTACAGGGTATTTCTAAATATCTTTATGAACGCTGTTCAGGCAATGGAAGGAGGGGGTGAGCTCAGTATCTCATTAAGTAGGAATAAGAGCTATATAATAGAGATTCAGGACAGCGGAGAGGGGATAGAGAAGGAGGAGCTTGAAAAGATCTTTGAACCCTTTTATACCACAAAGGATAAAGGAACCGGACTTGGACTTTCAATTGTAAAGAAGATTATGGATGCACATGGTGGAAAGATATGGATTAAAAGTGAAAGGGGTAGAGGAACAAAGGTCTATATTGAGATTCCCATCTCCTTAGGGGCTAAGTCATGAACACCATATTGGTTGTGGATGATGAAAAGAACTATCTTGTGGTATTGGAGACATTACTGAGGTCTGAAGGTTATGAGGTAATAACTGCCGATAATGCCAAGGATGCCTTGGAGATAGTCTTGGAGTCCGATGTGGATCTTGTGCTAACCGATATGAAGATGCCAGGAATAAGCGGAATGGAACTGTTGGAGACAATAAAGAGGAGAAAGCCTGATATACCGGTTATTATGATGACCGCATATGGAACCATTGAGATGGCAGTGGAGGCTATGAAAAAGAATGCCTATGACTATATTACCAAGCCATTTAAAAACGAAGAGCTTAAACGGACCATTAGAAAGGCAATAGAAAACTACACCCTATTAAAAGAGAATAGGAGATTAAGCAGAGAGCTCAGAGAGAGATACAGATTTGCAAACATAATAGGCAAGAGTAAGCCCATGCTTGAGATCTTTTCAACCATTGAAAAGATCGCATCCAGTAGGGCCTCTGTCCTTATAACCGGAGAGTCAGGCACAGGAAAGGAACTCATCGCAAAGGCAATACACTACAGTGGCTCCCGTAAAGATGGACCCTTTATCTCTGTAAATTGTGGGGCACTTACCGAGACCCTGCTTGAAAGTGAGCTCTTTGGCCATGAAAGGGGGGCTTTTACAGGTGCCATAGCCATGAAGAAGGGCAGATTTGAACTTGCAGATAAAGGCACCCTTTTTTTGGATGAGATCGGAGATATGCCTGCCTCACTACAGGTCAAGCTCCTAAGAGTGCTTCAGGAGATGGAGTTTGAAAGGGTAGGTGGAACCCGCACCATAAAGGTTGATGTCAGAATCATCTCTGCTTCCAACAAGACTATGAAAGAGGAGGTAGAAGAAGGGAGATTCAGGGAGGATCTCTTCTATAGGTTAAATGTTATACACATTCATATTCCTCCCCTAAGGGAGAGGGTGGAGGATATTAAGCTTTTGGTAAATTACTTCATAGATAAATATTCTAAGGAGGAAGGGAAAGAAGGGCTAAAGATCTCGGCAGACGCATGGAAGGCACTGTATGGCTATCATTGGCCTGGAAATGTAAGAGAACTTGAAAACGTGATAGAGAGAGCAGTGGTTCTAAATTCAGATGGAATTATTGATCTTGATGACCTTCCCTTAGAGATATCCAAAAAGGATCAGGAATTGGACATCGACAGATTTATTCCCATAGGAGCTGCCCTTCAGAAGACCTTAGAGGAGATAGAAAAGGCACTTATAACCAGAGCACTAAGATATAACAATAATGTTCAGGCACACGCTGCCAGAATGCTTGGAATAACCAAGAGCCTTATGCAACATAAGATCAAGAAGTATAATATTAAAGTGGGCTGAGTAAAAAATCTTATACTGAAATCCGGCTTTAATTTCAATATCTTAAAGAGGAGATATAAATTTTCCAATATTTGAGTTCAAAAGTTTGAACCTTTTAAATATTCTTAAGTCCCTGGTCTAATTACAGAAAAGAAATGATATTAAGCACTTACAAATTTATCCTAATTTGGCAAGTAATTTGCTTATATATCTTTACAAAGATAGACTCTTTCCTCCTAAGCAGGAGATCGGCTCAGAGAGGGGCGATCTCCTGCTTTTAATATCCCAATTTTCTTAATGCCTTTGGATCTTTTGTCCATCTCTTTTCAACCTTTACAAAGAGCTCCAGATAGACCCTTTTCTGAAATAGAAACTCAAGCTCCTCCCTTGCACTTTTACCTATCTTCTTAATCATCTTACCATTTTTACCTATCAAGATGGCCTTCTGTGAACCGGTTTCCACATATATGGTGCCATTTATGTGGAGCATATCCTTTTCAGGGGTCTCCCTGATAAGTTCAATTCCCACTGCACAGCTATATGGAATCTCCTGTCTGGTAAATAGATATATCTTTTCTCTGATGATCTCTGAGATAAAAAATTCCTGCGACTTATCAGTGAACATATCTTTGGGAAAGAGCAATGGGCCTGGTTTAAGATACTCTTTAATGCAGCTCATTACCCTATCAATCCCGCTTCTTTTAAGGGCTGATATAGGAATAATCTCTTTAAATTCAAATATCTTTTGATACTGATCTATGATTGGGAGGAGTTGTTCTTTGGCCCCCTTATCTATCTTATTGATCAAGAGGATGATATCTTTCTTAGCCTCTCTGATGGATTCAAGCACCATGGGGATTTCAGGTGGATGGGGGTTGGGCATCTCTATCATGAGAAGCACCACATCCACTTCAAATAGAGCCGCTTTAGCAGATTCCACCATGCTTTCATGAAGGGGGGTCCATGGCCTATGTATTCCAGGGGTATCCATAAAGATAAGCTGATAACTATCTCCATGATATATGCCTATTATCCTGTTTCTGGTGGTCTGAGGCCTTGTGCTGATTATAGCAACCTTTCTTCCCAGGATCTGATTTAAGAGGGTAGATTTTCCCACATTAGGGGGGCCAACTATAGCTATTATTGAATTATACGTTTCAGATCTTATCTCTGGATCCATATCGGTTTCTCACTGCACCTTAATTGAGTTAGGAAGAATTCCTGAATCAATACTTATCTCTTTAATTCTTATATTTAGATCTTTTTCAAGCCCCTCTATCCCCTCCCTTTTATATCCTATAAGCAGCGGTATATCCTTTGGATTTATTGTTATTTTTATTTCTGAATCAGGGGTAATATTCTTAAATTTCGGTCTAATGAGCTTATGGAAAATCCTGGATCTTACCATGAATCCAAAGCTTTCATGCCAGGGGCCTGCAACTATCTCATCCTTTAAACCGGGGGAGCTCATAAGGCCGATCCTGATTACTGGAATACCTCTATTTTCAAGTCTGATACATGATTCAGCACAGAGCTCCACTGCCTCATAGAGCCCCATGGGCCTATATCTGCCTTCCATATAGAGCCTTTCAAGTGCTGTACCTCTGATTACTACAAGGGGGTAGAGTCTTACCATATCAGGTAAAAGTTCAATTACTTTTTCAAGATTTTTCAAAAACTCCGATCTGCTCTCTCCTGGAAGCCCAGGCAGAAGTTGAAGCCCCAGCTTTAGGTCATTCTTTTTTAAAAAATTAACCGCATTAATAGTGTCAGATACTCCATGTCCTCTCTTTGCAAGGAATAGGGCCTTCTCTTTCATAGACTGTGCCCCCAATTCCACACATCGAACCCCATATTGTATCATCAGATTGAGCTTTTCTTGATCCATACTATCGGGCCTTGTGCTTACCCTTATGGAATGAAAGAGGCGATCCTTAATATATGGAAAGACCAATTTGAGTAGATGCTCTATGATATCTTTTTTAAGCCCCATGAAGTTTCCACCAAAGAATGCGATTTCTCTTTTAGGATATGTATGGAACCTTTTGGATCTAAGAGCCTTTTCAATGGTATCTAAGATCAGTCTATCCTTTATATCAGCTCTTCTATATGAGGTGATCTTTGCCTGATTACAGAATATACATCTATAAGGGCATCCCATATTGGGAATAAATATGGGAACTATAAATTGTCTCTCTTTTTTAGCCATATAAGTGCCCATTTTGCGGCCTCCTTTTGAGCCTGTTTTTTATTCTTACCCTTTCCAACCCCGATTATCTTCCCTTCTACCTTGACTCCTATTGTAAAGCACTTTTCATGCTCAGGACCCTCTTCAGAGAGCAATAAATAAGATGGGATCTTCTTAAAGTGCCTCTGTGTATATTCCTGAAGCTGACTCTTGTAATCTTTTAGTTTACCTTTATTAGAAGGATTCTTAATCAAGGGGTCAAATATCTTTCTAATTACTTCCTTAACAGTGTAATAGTCTGAGTCAAGATATATGGCTCCGATGAGGGCCTCAAGGGTATCGGAAAGTATCTTAGAGCTCTTTCTTCCCCCTTGAATCTCTTCCCCTTTTCCAAGATAGATAAATCTGTCTATTCCAAGGATTAAGGCTATCTGAGATAGGGAATCTTCATTTATAATTGATGCCCTGATTCTTGAAAGCCCCCCTTCATCTTCCCCTTTCCAGAGATTTAGAATTATATCTGTTATGGCAAGCTCAAGAACAGCGTCTCCTAAGAATTCAAGTCTTTCAAAGTGCTCTGGGCCAATGTATTCAGGATTTTCATTTATATAGCTTGGATGCATCAGGGCTGATCTGAGAAGTCCCATATCCTTAAAGACATAACCTATGATCTTAGATAGTCTATGAGACCTTTGCATAACCCCTTTTTACACTGGGGGTTACACCCCCAGACCCCCAAAAATTAACTTAAAATAACCCATAATTACAGCTTTTTATGAGAGCTTTGAGAAATTCAAAGCTCTCAGTCTATGAAGATTTTTATCTCCTCCCATAAAGACTATTTATAAAATATATAGATTGAGGTTGACAATCCTGATTTTTTAGATAAATTTTAATTTAAAGGTGGGGCTGTAGCTCAGTTGGGAGAGCGCGTGAATGGCATTCACGAGGTCGGCGGTTCGATCCCGCTCAGCTCCACCATCTTTATTCCGAGACCTTTGCATAATCCCTTTTTACACTGCGACCTCTGTCATTGCGAGCGAAGCGAAGCAATCTCATATCTTTTATAGATTGCTTCGCAATGACAGATTCCATTTACAGCTTTTTTATGAGAGCTTTGAGAAATTCAAAGCTCTCATTCCATCTTGGAGCTTTCACTATTATATCTTGAAGAAAACACAGCCGCCATTCCTTGAAATACATTACATCTGGAAAAGACATATTCAGCAATCTCTTTTCTCTTTGCATCTGAAAGACTATTAAAGATCCTTACAAATTTCTCTTCATCTCTGATCTTAGATAGCTCATCCCATATCCTATCAGCAGTTAATTGTTCATCTATCTGAGTTTCAGGGCCCTGATCTTTCACAGAAAGTCTCATTATTTCTGAAATCAGATCTTCTATCTCTCTTATAAGCTCTTTGAGCTCTTTTTTTAATCCTTCAGGATCCATATGATATGAAGTGATTGGTATAGAATAGTCTTTGCTGCCAATCCTTATATCTAATCCTAAGGCAATTCCTTTACCCTCTTCCCTGCGATCAATTATATTAAAGAGCATCAACTTTTTTCCCCTTTAGCATTAAAGGTAGGCCTGAAATCATCAGTATTACCCTGTCTGCAATACGAGCGATCCTCTGGTTCAATCCACCTAAAAGGTCTCTATACTCTCTTCCCAGCCTATATGCGGGCACCACTCCCATTCCTACCTCATTAGATACCAATATAAGATTTATGTTTTTGGAAGATAATGCACATATAAGGTCGTCTATATATCTTTCTACTATCTGTGGCCGCTTTAAGAGGATGTTACTGAGCCAGATGCTTATACAGTCAACTAATATGACATCAAATCCATGAGAGTTTTCTTCGATATACTTTGTAATTTCAAAAGGCTCCTCCACCACCTTCCACCTATGCCCCCTTTCCATCTTGTGCCGCTGAATCCTCTCTTCCATCTCCTTATCTTCTGCAATGGCAGTGGCTATAAGCATATAACTTTTAAATTTATTTTCAATATATCTCACTGCCCAAGAGCTCTTTCCGCTTCTTGCACCTCCTGTAATTAAGATCAGCTCCTTTCTATTATCTTTCATGAGAGAGCTTTGCATAACCCCTTTTTACACTGGGGGTTACACCCCCCCTCCGGGACGGATGACCCTCTGGGTCGGAGACCAGACCCCCAAAATTAGCTTTAAATAACCCATAATTACAGCTTCTTTCTGAGAGCTTTGGAAAATTCAAAGCTCTCATGAATTATATTAACTTTCTAGAAAGGAATCTACTATAGGATTATTTCATATCCCTCTTTTGCGGCCTCTAATTCCATGTCTGAAGCATGACCTTTTATTATCGCTCTACACTTTTCCTCTATCCCTTCTATTTCATGATCTTTTCTTGAGGGGTCATGGTGAAATAGTATCAGCCTCTTTACCCCTGCATCCAGTGCGAATCGCGTTACTGACACAAAGTCAGAATGTCCCCATCCCTTTTTCTCTTCCAATTCCTCAGGGGTATATTGGGAGTCATGGATCAGGATATCCACTCCTTCACAGAATTTTTTATATCCCATCTCATCTTTTTTTAGGGCCTCATCTGTCAATTCATTATCAGTAAGGAATACAATCTCTTTATCACCTTCAATAAATTTAAAACCATATCCTCCCTGTGGATGTTTAAGAGGAATTCGGTCAATAATGGTATCATCTATCTCGAGTGGACCATCTCTTAGCCTATCTTCAAATACTATTTTTGCCTTTAATTGATCAAAGGTGATAGGGAAAAATCCGTCTCCCATTTTGGTATCAAATGTATATCTCAACCCTTTCATACAGGATGGGTATCCATCCACTATGATCTTACAGGCAGGGTCGTATATGAGATTAAAGAAGGGGAATCCCATGATATGATCCCAGTGGATATGGGTTATAAAGAGATATATCTCTTTAATTCCATCTTTTATCAACTCATCACCGGCTGCTCTGATACCAGATCCTGCATCAATTATGATCCTTCTTCCGCTTTCAAGTCTTAATTCAAGACAGGTGGTATTTCCTCCATATAGGATGGTGTCTCTTCCTGGAGAGGGTATGGAACCACGTGTTCCCCAAAATTTTATCTGCATTAAGTAGTCCTGAGATTTAATATTAAAAAGTTTACTATGTTTATTTCATGATTTCAAAACTTGTCAATAAAAATAATTTAAGGATACACCCCCTGCTCTTACAGAGAGCGTATCCTCAAATTTAAAGGTTAGCTCTTTACATCTGATGCAGATAGCTCTTTTCGGCTGATAATAGAGTATTGATATAGAAACTCTTCTTCACTCTGTTGGCATTTTACCAGTTGTAACTTATCAGCACCATCCTTAAAGGGTTTATCAAAAGAATTAAGCCACTCATTAAGTCTTCTACTTACCTCTGCCACCCTCTCCTTTAAAGGCATATCCTTTGGAAGATTAATTACGATAGATTCTGTCATCTTCTCTCCCATATTGTCTTTTCATCTCCTAAATAGAAATTATTTTATTGCCTCCCTTAATGCCTTTCCTGGCACAAACTTTGGAACATTCTTAGCCTTAATCTTGATCTCCTCTCCTGTCTGTGGATTCCTACCTTTCCTTGCCTTTCTCCTTGAAACCTTAAATGTCCCAAATCCCACCAGAGTGACACTATCTTTCTTTTTGAGAGCGTCTGTAATGGTTGAAAAGATGCAATCAATGGCCTCTTGTGCCATCTTTTTGTTACCCACAACCTTTGCCAATTCATTAATTAAATCACCTTTATTCATACCCCTCCCTCCTAAAATAAAATTTTTTTTACATTATCAATTGTAATATTTATTTCAAGCAAAAAAATTCTTAAAAATCAAAAATATTGACTATCTTTGCCTAAATTTTAATGAGATGGTCTTTATCTTAGAAAACGCCTTTTTCTTTTCCTCATCCCAGCATGGAATAAGGGTATTATTGTGAAAGAGAGGCTCTTGTGTTAAATCCCATGGAGATACCTCCACCGCCCTTTTCCAAAGGGGTGTATGGGGTAGAGGAGAGTACTCCGAAAGATATGGGGTTGTGCCTATGGACCCCGCAATTTGAATGCTCTCTATTATGGAGTTAATATCCTGATCTGGAAGTCCTGTCATTATGTATGTGCCTATCTGATCCCTTTTAAATCCTGCCTCTCTCAATGCCACTACTGAACTTTTAAATTCTTCCTCAGATACCTTTTTATCCATTCTCCTGTGGAAGTTATCATCTATACTTTCAAGCCCCAATCTGATGGTCTTAAAGCCAGAGAGATACATCAATTCAGCTACATCTCTGTCTATCCATCTTATATGCAATGCATTGGGTGTATGAAACCGTATATTTAGTCCCTTATCTATTACACTCTTTAGAATTTGAAAGAGATGTCTTTCAAAGTCAAAGAGCAATGCATCATCATAGAATGCAAAATCCCGTATCCCGTATTCCCTATTCCAGTAGAGGATCTCCTCAAATACCTCCTCAGGATCTCTTCTAATAAGCTTGGGGAAGAGATAAGGGCTTGCACAATAACTGCATCTAAAGGGGCAACCAGTGGATGTCTGAATACAGATATAGTCAAGTCCATAGAGGAGATTAAAGGCCGGGTAAGGATTTTTTTTCTTTATCTTTCTATCATACGGGATTCCAAGTTCATCTAAGATATTAATGATCTGATCTTCTATGGAGTCATCTCTGCAGTCAATAATTAGATCCGCGTTTGAAAACCTATTTGCATGTTCCCGACACAGGGTTGCATAGATTCCTCCTAAGACAATGGGAATATCTGGGTGGATCTTTTTGGAAATATCTATTGCCCTGAAAACTCCTGGATACCAATAGGTCATGAGGGAGGTTATAAATATGGCTGATGGTGACTTTACCCTCTTGAGCTCCTTTATAAATGTATCCTCTGAAATCCCATATCTATAGTATTCCCTAAGATACCCTCTTAGCGGTTCTGGATGAGGTATCCTCTTTTTAAAAAACTTGCCTGTTCCATATCTCCTCCTCTTTGGCCTTCTGTGAAGGGGGATATCTGGATTATATATGTCCAGGCAGTCAATTAATATGACATCAAGCCCCAGATTTCTGAGTATTCCGGCAATCTTTAGTATCCCCAATGGCTTTGCCCAGAGGTCATGGGCAGCGAAGTCATATATCCAGGGATTTAAACATATTACAGTAGATGACATAAGGGTAAATTATTTATCTTCAAAATCGGCATATCTGGATAACCTGTCTACATCGTATCCTGCCTTTTTATAGTTGTCTAAGGCCCTCATTCTAAGAGATGCATCCTTGGTCTTCTCTGCATGTTTATCCGCAAGTTCTGCGGCATGACTCCACATCTCTTCTCTTTCATATTCCTGAATCTTTCTTTCCACCTTTAAAGACTCTTCAGAGCTTTCCACTATTGCAGCCCTGCACCAAGATATGATCTTTCTAATCTTTCCCCCGCATGAAGGGCATCTGTTTAGCGGCAGATCATTCACCTTTTGTAACACCTCAAACCTATCCCTGCATTTTGAACATCCCTTTTGAGGATCTATTGCCTGATATTCATATATGGGCATTGGTAGTTTCCTTATAATATGGAATTTTTATAAAAGATAATCCCTCTTTTTAATATTGCAATTGACTAAGGTAGATGCAACGCATAATATTATCTAATATAAAAATAGAGCCTTATGAGGAAATTATGAATGAAAATGAATTTAGAGAAAAATATATGAACCTCAGGATACTAAAGAGTGTTCAAGAATATTTGAAATCTAAAGGAACATCTTCAGTTGCAATATACCCCATAACTGTTCCAGATGAGCTTGTGTATCAGATTACACAGAAAGAAGGGCCTGAGAAATGTGACAGGCTTATTCATCATATCTTCAGAATAGGACTTACGGTATGGAGTGAAAAGCTGTATAATGAAGTGTTTGGATCCCCAGAGAAGCTTGAAGAATTTATTGATAAAGTGAAAAAAAGAAAGAGATAGAGCTCTGATTCCCTTCCCAGATCCTTAAACCGGGTATTTTTATCGAGAGCTTTGAATTTTTTAAGGCTCTCAAAAAACTGTAATTATGAGTTATTTAAAGTTAATTTTGGGGGTCTGGTCTCCGACCCAGAGGGTCATCCGTCCCG
>CAYTXJ010000023.1:0-15653 GCA_964440775.1 uncultured Desulfobacteraceae bacterium
GATATAACCGTGCTCTCCTTAGAGCAGGCCACGGTGCTTCCATACCTCACCTTTAGGCTGGTTCAGGATGGTGTGGAGGTAATACGGATTGAGCATCCTGTCTATGGTGATCCAAACAGAAGGGTAGGGGAAAATGTATTAAATGAGGACAGGATGTATTCCTATTATCTGTGTATTAATGCCGGGAAAAAGGCTCTCACTCTTAACCTTGCAGAGGATAAGGGTAAAGAGATCCTCTATAATCTGATAAAGAGGCTCAATGTGGATATATTTGCCACCAATCAGCTTCCCAAGAATTATAAAGAGCTTGGAATAGATTATGAGACACTGAGATCTGTTAAAGAGGATATCATATGGCTTGGAGTTACAGGATTTGGTCCACAGAGTAATGAGGCCGCTTATGATCCCATACTTCAGGCACGCTCCGGGCTGATGGATCTCACTGGTGAGCCTGATGGCCCACCACAGGTTCTGGGTATTCCACTTCCTGATATGGGATGCAGCGAACATGCATATGGAATGATAATGAAGGCGCTGTATAGAAGAGAAAAGACAGGAGAGGGAAGTTATATAAATCTTTCTATGTTTGAATCTTCCACTTCCTGGCTAACTGTTCCTGTTACCATGACAGGCAGTTTTGGAAAGAGGATAAGTAGAAGGGGTAATACACATAAGTTTTTCTGTCCGGTATCTGTATTTGAAACTCAGGATGGCTATGTATATCTTGCGGTGGGAAATGACAGGCAGTGGAAGTCCATAGTAAGTATTGAAGCATTTAGGGAGTTGGACAGACCTGAGTATAAAAGGAATGAGGGAAGGATAAAGGATGTAGAAAACCTTAACAAGAAACTAAATGAGATTACCAAGGGATTTAAGAGTGATGAGCTCATAGAGATATTCAGATCCATAACTGTTCCCATAAGCAAGATCCAAACAATTCCTGAGGTCCTGGAGGATCCATTGGTAAAAGAGAGGCTACTGTGGAGCAAAGATCCCAAAAGTGGATTGAAGATTGTGCTTGCTCCTCCTCCCTATATGACAGAATTTTTAGAGCGGAGTAACAGAGAGTTGAATTTTCCCCCACGATTTGGTGAACATAATGAGGAGATATATGGAGGGATGTTGGGATATAGTGTAGAGCAGATAAAAGAGCTTAAAGAGAAGGGGGTAATATAATATGAAGATAGTGGTGCTTGTAAAACAGGTGCCTGACACCACTGAAGTAAAGATTGATCCTAAGACAGGCACACTCATCAGGGAAGGGGTTAAAAGCATTATTAATCCTGATGATCTGCATGCCATTGAAGCTGCACTTACCATTAAAGATAAGATGGGGGGAAAGATTACGGCCATCTCCATGGGGCCTCCGCAGGCAATAGATGCCATATCTGAGACACTGGGGATGGGAGTAGATGAAGGGATACTTCTTACTGACAGGGCATTTGCAGGTGCAGATACTTGGGCTACCTCCTTTACATTGGGAAGGGCAATTGAAAAGCTTGAAGGATATGACCTGGTTATATGCGGAAGACAGGCAATTGATGGGGATACTGCACAGATAGGTCCCCAGGTGGCTGATCACTTAGGTATTCCTCATGTCACATACGTTTTTGATATAGAGGAGATCACAGAGGAGCGAATCAGGGTAAAGAGAAGGCTTGAAGATGGATATGAGGTGGTGGAGGCCCGGCTTCCTGCACTGATCACTGTGATTGGAGAGCTAAATGTTCCTCGTTATCCACACATGGCTTTTCTGCTTGATGCCTGTAAGGAACGAGCACCAATAGTGTTATGGAATGCAGCGGATCTTGGAGTAAAGACCCAAGAGGTAGGGCTTGAAGGATCTATGACTCATGTGATTAAGACCTTTTCACCAAAGACAGGGAGGCAGGGAGAGATCTTGCAGGGTGATCTTAAAGAAGCGGTTTCATCACTTCTCTATAGATTAAGAGATAAGAGATTGATTTAAAAGGGGTATAATTATGGCAAGGGTATGGGTAGATACTGAATTGTGTAGTGGTTGCAAGCTCTGTATAAAGAAGTGCCCCTATGGGGCTATAGAGCTTAGGGATGGAAAGGCATTCATCCTGGATACATGCACTGCCTGTGGAAGCTGTATAGAGGTCTGTAAATTTAAGGCCATCCTCTCTGATATTGAGCCCAGAAAGATTCCTGATTTTAGCGACAGAAAAGGGATATGGGTATTTGCAGAGCAGAGAGAGGGGGTTATATCCAGAGTTAGCTTAGAGCTTCTTTCAAAGGCAAGGGAGCTTGCAGCGGAATTAAGTGAGGAGGTCTCCGCAATACTTTTGGGATATAATGTATCAGATCTGATAAATACACTTATTGAACACGGCGCAGATAATGTCTTTGTTGCAGAGCATGAACTCCTCAGAGACTACAGCACCATTCCATATACGGATGTGATTGAGCAGTTAATCAACCAATATAAACCCAATATATTTCTTCTGGGAGCCACCCATATAGGTAGAGATCTGGCACCTCGTATATCCAGAAGGATAGGTGCAGGGCTTACCGCTGATTGCACAGAACTCAGCATTGATCCTGAAGAGAGGCTCCTTCTTCAGACAAGGCCTGCATTTGGGGGAAATGTGATGGCAACCATTGTAAGCAGATATAGCAGGCCTCAGATGGCAACTGTGAGACCCGGAGTGATGGAGCTTAAAAAGGAGAGATCATCCAAAGGAGAGGTGATCAGATATGAGGTAAGCCTAAATGAGCAGGATATGGGATGCAAGATCCTTGAGAGAGTAAAAGAGGAGAAAAAGGGTGTAGATCTAACAGAGGCAAAGTGTATTGTTTCAGGTGGAAGAGGTGTGGGAGATAGGGAGGGATTTAAAAAGATTGAGGAGCTGGCCCGATTCCTTGGTGCTGAGGTTGCAGGAACAAGGGTGGCGGTTGAAGAGGGCTGGATCGGAGCAGATAGACAGGTTGGGCAGACAGGGCAATCGGTTAGACCAGAGCTCTATATTGCATGTGGTTTATCTGGAGCGATCCAGCATAGGGCAGGTATTATGAATGCACGCTACATTGTTGCCATAAATACCGATCCAAGGGCTCCCATATTCCAAGTGGCAGATTGGGGAATTGTTGCAGATCTCCATGAGGTGATACCTGAGATGATTCAACAATTAAAAGAGAGAAAGGCCTCAGGAGGGGTAGATGCTTAGGTCAAATGTAGAAGAGCTTGTAAGAAATACCATTTCAAGATATGTGAATAAAGAGTTAATACCCAAGGCACAGGAGATTGATGCAAAAGGGCAATTCCCAGGAGAGCAGTTTAAGGATATGGCAAGGATGGGGGTATTTGGTATAAGGTATCCCAAAGATAAGGGAGGTTCAGGAGGAAATACTACACCTTTTTGTATCATATGTGAGGAGCTTGCAAGGGGATTGATGAGTGTTGCAGCCATTACTGCCATGCAATGCCTTATGGGGACAAACTTCCTATTTCACTATGGAACTGAAGAGATGCACAAGCAATTCTTTCTGCCTGCCATGCGTGGTGAAAAGGTGGCGAGTTTTACTCTGACCGAGCCAGAGGCAGGCTCTGATCTCGGAAATGTATCAACTCGTGCAATCAAGACATCGGATGGATTTGTGATAAATGGGATGAAGACATGGGTTACCAATGGGCCTGTAGCCAACTTTTTTACAGTGCTCTGTCAGACAGATCCTGCAAAGAAACTCAGAGGACTTAACTTCTTTTTCGTGCCAAGAGACCTTCCTGGGGTTAAGGTAAGTAAGCCGTTTGATCTTTTAGGAACCCGCACCACTCCCTTATCTGAGCTCTCATTTAAGGATGTTCATATTCCTGCTGAATATATGCTTGGAAGAGAGGGGCAGGGTCTGAATAATCTTCTTTCCATATTGTCAGAGATAAGGACAATGACAGCTGCTCTTGCCATAGGGCTTCAGCAGGCGGCCCTGAATGATTCTATCAGATATGCACATGAAAGGGTGCAATTTGGAAGGCCTATCTCTAAATTTCAGCTTATTCAGGCAAAGGTGGCAAATATGGCGGTAAACTTGGAGGCCTCCAGGCTGTTAACTTACAATGCCACACACATGATTGATGAGGGGAAGGAATGCCTTAAGGAGTCAAGTATAGCCAAATATTTTGCAACTGAGGCAGCCTGCAGAGCAGGAGATGAGGTTACCAGAATCTTTGGTGCATATGGCTATTCTATGGAATATACGGCACAGCGATATTATAGGGATAGCCGTTTTCTGCTCTATGGTGGTGGAACCCATGAGGTGCTTCAACCCAATATAGCAAGATGGGTAGGACTATAATGGTATCCTTTTCTTTTAAACAGCTTAGGGAGAATAAATCTCTGAGTGATCAGGTGCTTGATAACATAAAAGAGGCGATTATCCGTGGGGATTTAAAGGAGGGAAGCAGGCTGAGAGAGACCCATCTTGCACAGGCCATTGGGATAAGCAGGACACCTGTTAGAGAGGCCATGTTTAGGCTTGAAAAGGAAGGTCTGCTTAGCAGACTTCCTAGGGGCGGATATGTGGTTGCATCACTGAGTGAGCAGGAGATAGAAGAGACCTTTGGAATCCGAAGTGTCCTTGAGAGCTATGCGGCACGGCTTGCAACGATAAGATACAGAGACAATGAACTTCAACCATTAAGAGAGCAGGTGGAGAAGTTTGAGAGATATCTGAAGAGGGGAGATACAGAGAAACTGCTTGAGATTAATACTCAATTTCATGATCTACTCTATTCCCTGAGCAGAAGTCCAAAACTGATCAGGATGATAAATGAATTGA
Source organism: uncultured Desulfobacteraceae bacterium (assembly GCA_964440775.1). Taxonomy (GTDB): domain Bacteria; phylum Desulfobacterota; class DSM-4660; order Desulfatiglandales; family JALVMZ01; genus CAYTXJ01. Next base: position 4,801 of record CAYTXJ010000023.1, read on the forward strand.
AGGATCAGATATATAGACTCAGGAGGATGATCTTAAAAGAGGTTGAGCTTGCAAAGATAAGCAATAAGGATCACAGAGAGATGCTTCGTGCAATGGAAGATAGAGAACCTGACAGGGTTGAAAGGCTGGTAAGAGAACACATACTGAGAGGGAAGCAGGTAATACTTCAAAATATCAAAAAGCTAAGTAAAGAAAGGGGATGATATATATGGGTCAGCGAAAGGTCAGGGTTCTTATTGCAAAACCAGGTCTTGATGGTCATGACAGGGGAGCAAAGGTGGTTGCCCTTGCCCTTAAAGAGGCGGGTATGGAGGTCATATATACGGGACTCCATCAGACCGTGCCAAGTATAGTGAGTCAGGCCATTCAGGAAGATGTGGATGTGATTGGGTTGTCTATAATGTCAGGTGCACATATTCCCATATGCAGGAAGCTGATGGAAGAGCTTAAAAAGAAGGGTGTAAATGGAAAATTGGTGGTGGTAGGGGGAGTGATTCCTAACAGAGACATTCCCACCTTAAAAGAGATGGGAGTTCATGGAGTGTTTTCAGGAGACACTCCCTTTGATGAGATTGTGGATTTTATAAAGAACAATGTAAAAGAGAGATAGGGAGGGGGTAAAGAATGGGAGTTGCCACCTATATCAAAGATGAAAGAGATGCCATAAAAGAGGTGATACTTCAGTCAGGTATAAAGATTAAGCCAGCTTATACTCCTGAGGATCTTGAAAGGATAGGCTTTGATTATAAAAAGGACCTGGGAGATCCTGGAGATTTCCCTTTTACCCGCAGTCTCTATCCTTTGGGATATAGAAGCAGAAACTGGACAGTGAGACAATACACAGGGTTTGGAACACCAGAGGAGACAAATCAAAGATTTAAGCTGATGATCTCCCATGGACAGACAGGTCTTAATGTGGCCTTTGATCTTCCAACCCAGATGGGCTATGACAGTGATGATCCCATGGCAGAGGGAGAAGTGGGAAGGGTGGGGATGGCAGTAGATAGTCTTGAGGACTTTCAGATTGCATTCAAGGATATAGAGTTAAACAGGATAGGCACCGGTCTTACCATAAATGCAATTGCTTCTGTTATGCTTGCCATGTATCAGGCCATGGCAGAGGGATATGGTTATAGAAAGGAAGAGATATCTGCTACCCCACAGAATGATATACTGAAAGAGATGATAGGAAGGGGAGCGTGGATCTATCCTGTGGAGCCATCTGTAAGATTGATAGGCGATGTGATTGAATATTCTATGAAAGAGCTACCCAGGTGTAATCCGGTATCAGTTTGTGGCTACCATATCAGGGAATCGGGCTGCACCCCTGCTCAGGAGATCGCATATGCCTTTGAGATTGCCTTTGCATATATTGATAATGTGGTTGCAAGGGGACATGAGGCAGAGCAGTTTGTGGGAAGATTCTCTTTTAATCTCAATATATATGGAAATCTATGGGAGAATGTGGCAAAGTTTAGGGCAGCCAGAAAGCTATGGGCAAGACTTCTACGTGAAAGATATGGGGTTCAAAACAGGCGAGCACTCTTTTTAAGAGGTATCTTTGGTGGTGGTGGATCTGGTTTGACAAAGCAGCAGCCTGAAAACAACATAATAAGAGGTGCGTATTATGCACTGTGTGCAGCATTATCCGGAGCTCAGACCACGGCGCTCTGCTCCTTTGATGAAGCATATACCATTCCAACGGAACGGGCTGCTATACTCTCACTTCGCACATTCCAGATCCTTATGGATGAGATAGGGCTGAGGGATACAGTGGATCCTCTGGGTGGCTCCTACTTTATTGAGACCCTAACCAAGGAGATGGAAGAGAAGATATTGGAGGAGATGGAAAAGGTGGAAAAGATAGGCGGAATGATTGAAGCGGTATCCAGTGGCTATGTACAGAGGGAGGTGGCTCGTCAGGCCTATGAATATGAAAAGAGGCTTCAGAGAGGTGAGATTACAAAGGTGGGGGTGAATAAATACACAGAGGGAGTGGAGATGGAGGTAGAACTCCATGAATATGATGAGGCATGGGCAGAAAAGCAGATAAAGAGATTAAAAGAGTTAAAGAGAAGCAGGGATCAGAAGGCGGTTAAACACTCCCTTAGAGAGCTTGAAAGGGCTGCAAGGAATGGAAAGAATGTGATGCCATATCTGGTTGATTGCTGTAAAGACTATGCCACGGTGGGTGAGATGGCAAATGTCTTCAGGGATGTGTTTGGTGAATGGCAAGAGCCAGGCATATTTTAGATATATCTTCTCAGGAAGGGGGGTGAGACAGAGAGGAGGTGATTTCTTAGATACCTTTAGAGGCGGGAAGATCCAATATAAAAATCCTTAACTTTTAGGAGGTGTGGGGTATGAAGAGTAAGATAGCAATAATAGGTGTGATATTTATATTTATTGCAATAATCCTTTCTGGCCTCGGCACACCAGCTTCATCTGCCGGGCCAATTAATTTGAAATATGCAAACTTTCCTCCAGCACCCACATTCCCATGTGTGCAGATGGAAAGATGGAAGAAAGAGGTGGAAAAGAGGACAGGAGGAGCGGTCTCTATTGCCACATTTCCTGGCGGAACCCTTCTTAAGGCAAAGAATATGATGGATGGAGTTATTGCAGGAACCGCTGATATTGGATGTCTCTGTATGGCATATCAGCCCGGTAGATTTGTGGTAACCAATGCAGTGAGCCTCCCCCTTGGAATCCCCAATGCCACAGTTGGAAGCTTGGTGCTTTGGGATCTGTATGCAAAGTATCAGCCTAAGGAATTTAAGAAGGTAAAGGTGCTCACTATGTTTACCACTGCACCTTCCAATATCATGAGTAAGATCCCCATTAAAACCCTTGCAGATATTAGAGGAGTGCCACTTAGGGCATCTGGTGGTGCTGCACAGATTCTCAGGGCATGGGGTGCAAATCAGGTGGGTATGCCCATGCCTGCCACACCTGAGGCACTGCAGAAGGGTGTAGTTAAAGGGCTATTTTCCTCCTTAGAGGTGATGAAGGATTTTAAGTTTGCAGAGCTTTGTAAATATGTGACTATTACTGACACTGTGGTCTATCCATTTGCAGTGGTAATGAATTGGGACTCCTGGAATAGGCTTCCTAAGAAGGTTCAGAAGGTGATGGATGATATGAGGGTTGAGCAGGCCAGATGGACAGGCGAGTATATGGATAGACATGTAAATGAGTCAATGGATTGGTCAGTAAAGACTCAGGGAGTAACGGTTATTAAGCTGAGTCCTGAAGAGAAGGCCAAGTGGGATGCACGTCTTAAACCCATTGTGGATAGCTGGATTGAAAAGATAAGCAAAAAAGGACTTCCTGCAAAGCAGATTGTGGATGATATCAAGGCCCTGATTGCAAAATATAGATAGTCTGTATAATTAGATCCTCCCCAGGCCATATGGCCTGGGGAGAAAAGAGGAAGATATAAGATGAGAGCTTTGAATTTTTCAAAGCTCTCAGAAAAAACTGTAAATGGAATCTGTCATTGCGAGGGTCTTAAAAGACTCATTACACCGTCATTGCGAGGAGCGTTAGCGACGAAGCAATCTCATCCATCAGCGAAGGTTCTTAGATTGCTTCAGCTCCTTCGGAGCTTCGCAATGACATGTTGTTTCGCTCGCAATGACAGGGGTCTGGGAGTTATGGAAAGGTCTCAAGATGTTAAAGCTATTAGATAGATTCTCCAACCTCTTAAACAGGGTGCTTATCTGGATAGGAGGAGTGTTTCTATGTCTTATGATACTGCTTACCTGTGCAAATATATTTTTGAGGGCTGTATGGTTTCCCATAAGGGGAACATTTGAACTGATGGGCTATTTTGGTGCTGTAGTTACTGCATTTGCATTGGGATATACCCAGCTAAGCAAGGGGCATATTGCGGTAGATATTATGGTTATGAGATTTCCAAAAGGATTAAAAAGGATTGCAGATGCGATTAATTCCATATTGCTTTTCATATTCTTTTCGTTTGCCACATATCAGATAGCAAGATTTGCAACCAATCTTAAAGATACCGGTGAGGTATCTGAGACTCTGAGAATAATATACTATCCCTTTTCCTATGCCACGGCCTTTGGCTGCGGGGCATTGGCATTTGTGTTTTTTGTGGAGCTCCTTAAAAGTATCTTTCAAAAGGAGAATGCCAGGTGAGTGCAACAGCAGTTGGAATACTTGGGATTTTGATCCTGCTTCTGATACTGTTTTTATTGGGTATGCCAGTTGGTTTTGCTATGGGGCTGGTGGGATTCTGTGGCTTTTGGTATGTAACCTCTTTTAAGGCTGCAATCACTATGGTGGGGGCTGATATCTGGAGCACCTTTTCATCCTATGGTCTTACTGTAATTCCCCTATTTGTGCTTTTGGGATATATCGCCTTTTATTCAGGGCTTGCTAAGAGACTCTATGAGGCCGCATATAAATGGTTTGGAAACTGGAGAGGAGGACTTGCAATTGCAACCATTGGAGCAGATGAGCTATTTGCCGCAATCTGTGGCTCCAACACTGCCACTGCCGCCACTATGGGTGCTGTTGCTCTTCCACAGATGATTAGATATAACTATGACAATAGACTCAGCAGCGGGACCATTGTAACTGGTGGGACCATTGGAACTGTGATGCCTCCCAGTGTGGTTATGATCATTATTGGACTTCAGACTGAGCAGTCCATAATAAAGCTGTTCTTAGGAGGGATACTTCCAGGAATTCTGATGGGGCTCCTATTTGTAATTACCATTGTGCTTATGTGTAGAATTAATCCCTCCTTTGGGCCAGCAGGGCCTAAATTTTCATTTAGAGAGAAGATAAGATCTCTTACCAATGTCATAGAGGCGGTGTGTATATTTGTGCTGATTATCGGTGGACTTTATAAGGGGATATTTACACCCACAGAGGCAGGTGCTGCGGGGGTCTTTTTTGCCCTGATTGCCACAATCGTTACACGTAGATTTACATGGAAGGGCTTTATTAAAGGGATTATGGATACACTGAAGATATCCAGCATGGTATTTTTCTTGGTTACAGGTGCCATTATATTTGGAAGGTTTTTGGCAGTAACCAGGCTTCCCTTCCATGTGGCTGAGTTTGTGGCGTCTCTGCCTGTGCATCCCTATATAATTCTGGCCGGGATACTGTTTATATACCTTATTGGCGGCTGTTTTATGGATGCATTGGGTTTCTTAGTGCTTACCATTCCCATATTTTTCCCCTTGGGCATGAGGCTGGGATTTGACCCTCTATGGTATTCGGTGATTTTGACAATGATTACCACTGTGGGTGCAATCACCCCTCCTGTGGGTGTAAACATATATGTGGTAAAGGCATTGGCACCGGAGATAGAGCTATCCACAATATTTAAGAGTGCAAGCTTCTTTCTCATTGCATGTATTGTGGCCATACTGATCATAATCCTGGTGCCAGATATCGTGCTCTTAATTCCTAAGATGGCATATAAATAAGGTCTTATGGGAGGATATGTTATGAAGAGGAGCTTTATGCCAGATATAAAGGACGAAGAAGAGCTTAAGGAGATACAGCTTCAGGGGCTCAAGTGGACTGTTGAGCATGCATATAGGGGAAGTGAGTTTTATAGAGAAAAGCTGGACAAGGCTGGAGTTAGGCCTGAGGATATAAAGAGTCTGGATGATATTCGCAGGCTTCCCTTTACCACGGCAGATGATCTGAGGGCCGGGTATCCCTATCCACTGCTCTCTGTGCCACTTAAGGATGTGGTAAGAATTCATGCATCCTCTGGAACCACAGGGAAAAAAAAGGTCCTATGTTACACACAGAATGATATTGATGATTGGATGAATTTCTTTGCACGTTGCTATGAGATGGCAGAGCTCACGGAAGAAGACAGGGTTCAGATAGCTGTGGGATATGGCCTTTGGACAGCAGGAGCGGGGTTTCAGATGGCATGCGAAAGATTTGGTGCAATGGCCATTCCCATTGGACCAGGAAATATGGACATGCAGTGTGAATTTTTGATGGATTTTCAATCTACGGTGCTTTGTTGCACTGCATCCATGGGACTTTTGATGGCAGAAGAGGTTAACAGACGTGGAATAAGGGATAAGATTGCACTTAAGAAGATGATCTTTGGATCTGAAAGATCCAGTGATGCGATGCGAAGGAGAATAAAAGAGTTGCTCGGCTTAGAGCATATGTTTGATATTCCTGGAATGACAGAGCTATATGGCCCTGGGACCGGGCTTGACTGTGTGTATCACACGGGGATCCACTACTGGGCAGACTACTATATCCTTGAGATTGTGGATCCAGAAACCCTTGAGCCTGTTCCCGAGGGACAGACCGGTGAGATGGTAGTAACTACCCTCAGAAAAGAGGCAGCTCCTCTTATTAGATACAGAACCAGGGATCTAAGTCGCCTGATTCCTGGAAGATGTGAATGTGGCTCTATCTTTCCACGGCATGACAGGATACTTGGAAGATCAGATGATATGATCATATTTAGGGCGGTAAATATATACCCTGGCCAGGTGGATCATGTTCTATCACAGATTAATGGAATTGGAAGTGAGTATCAGATCCACCTATACAGGCAGGATGGAAAGGACCTTATGACCATTAAGGTGGAAAGAATTGAAGGGGGGGATCCTTCAAGGGACAGGGAGATCTCAGGATTGATCAAGGAAGAGATTAAGAAGTCCATCTTTGTCAGGGCGGATGCGGAGATTGTGGACTATGGAAGCCTTCCCCGTTCAGAGAGAAAGAGTAAAAGGGTATTTGACCACAGAGAGGAGTAGGAGAGTGCCATGAAGAGATTTGAATATCTAAGACCCAGAGCGATTGAAGAGGCATTTGAGTTAAAAGAGAGATATGGTAAGGAGGCAGAGTATATTGCAGGGGGAACTGACATATTGATCAAGATAAAGAAGAGGGCGATCTCTCCATCAACGCTCATATCTCTTAGAAACATAGATAAGCTTAAGGGAATAAAGGAAAATGGAGAGCTCGTAATTGGAAGTATGACCACCCTTAGGGAGCTTGAAAAACACAGCACTATTAAAGAGAGGTATCCATGCCTCTGGAATGCGGTGTATCAGCTTGCCAATCCCCAGATAAGAAATATGGCAACCATAGGGGGTAATATTGGAAATGCAGCACCCTCTGCAGATTCTGCCCCCCCATTGATGGTCTTAGATGCAGAGCTTGAAATTTTGGGAAAGGGTGGAAAGAGGGTAATATCTATCTCTGATTTCTTTAAGGGGCCTGGAGTTACTGCCCTACAGGGAGGTGAGATAATTTCTGCTTTTATTATAGGAAAAGATAAGGCAAGGGGGGTGAGCAGTTTCTTTAAACTGGGAAGGCTTTCCATGGACATTGCCATAGTAAATGCGGCTTCATGGATGAGGGTGGAAGATAATATCTGCAAAGAATGTAGAATCTCAGTGGGTGCTGTAGCTCCAACCCCTTTAAGGCTTAGGGAGGTGGAAGAGATGCTTTTGGGCAATAAGATAGATAGGGATCTACTGGAAGCCATAGGGGAGAAAGCGGAAGAGCTTGTAAGCCCTATAACTGATGTAAGAGCCACTGAAGAGTATAGGAGGCATATGGCAGGAGTGCTTGTTAAAAGAGTTTTAGAAGATGCATGGGAAAAGGCAGCTTCAGAGAGGTAAGTGGGATGAAAAAGGAGATATGCTTTAATCTAAATGGGCAGGATATAAGGGTTGAGGTTGAATCTCACCAGATGCTTGTGGATGTTCTAAGAGACACCTTGAAGCTAACAGGGACAAAGATAGGGTGTGGTCATGGGGAGTGTGGGGCATGCACGGTGATTGTGGATGGAGTAAGTGTCAGTTCATGCCTCTATCCTGCCTTTGAAGTTGAGGGAAAGAGAGTGCTTACCATTGAAGGTCTTATAGGGGAGAATAACAGGATGCATCCCATTCAGGAGGCATTTGTTGAGCATGGTGGGGTTCAATGTGGATTTTGCACACCTGGCATGATCATGTCAGCATATGCCCTTTTAGAGGAAAATCCAGATCCCAGTGAGGAGGAGATTCGTAGAGGAATATCAGGAAATCTGTGTAGATGTACGGGATATGTTCAGATAGTTGAATCTATTAAGGCCGCTTCAGAAAAGATTAAAGAGAGAGATAGAGAGTAGGTGCTATGGGTCAGTTTTCCTTTGTAGGTAAAGAGATTCCCAGACCAGATTCCATAGATAAGGTGGCAGGAAGGGCACAGTATATCCATGATATGGAAAGGCCTGGAATGCTTTATGGAAAGATAAGGTTTAGTGATTATGCTCATGCAAGGATAGTCAGGATAGATACCTCAAAGGCAGAGAGACTTCCCGGGGTTAAGGCGGTTATTACAGGGTTTAATACACCTGAGATAAGGATAGGGTTTTTGAAGGACAATCCTGTTCTTAAAAAGGACAAGGTGAGACAATTCAGGGATGAAGTGGCAGCGGTTGCTGCATTGGATCCAGAGATTGCCGAAGAGGCTGTGGAACTGATAGAGGTTGAATATGAGGAGCTCCCAGGGGTATTTAGCCCTGAAGATGCATTAAAGGAAGGTGCTCCATTAGTGCATGAATTGGATCCAGGTGGTAGATCTAAGAAGGACAACTACCTTCCCATAAGATGGAGATTTAGTTGCGGCAATCTGGATGAGGCAAAGAGGAGGGCAAAGTATATAGCTGAGGGAAGTTATGAGACCCAGATCATGCACCATGTCTGTATGGGAACAGCAGGGTGTATTGCAGAGTTTGATCTTAATAATAATCTAAGGATTATTACCAAGACCCAGATTCCCTTTCTTGCTCAAAATGATTTTAAAAGGGCCCTTGATTTAATGGGCCTCAGAGGAAAGAATGTAAGGGTTCTGGTCCCTACCTTAGGAGGAAGTTTTGGCTCTGGCCTGGATACCCATGCATATGAATATATTGCCATATTGCTTGCATATAAGACGGGAAGGCCTGTTAAGATCGTATTTACAAGAGAGGAAGAATTCCGTGCGACCTCTCCAAGACAACCTGTTAAAGGCACGGTGGTTCAGGGGTGTGATGAAAATGGAAGGCTGCTTTTCAGAGAGGTGAGAATGGTCCTTGACAATGGTGCATATACCTCCTGGGGTGCTACCACTCCTTCTGTTATGATGCTTCCGATTACCTCCCTTTACAGGGTCCCAAATGTATTTTTTGATGCCCGATGTGTATATACAAATAACACCTTTTGCCAGGCCATGAGGGGATATGGTAATCCCCAGGCCACATTTCTTGTAGAGAGCAACTTGGATCAACTGGCAGAAGAGGCGGGGATAGATCCTCTGGAACTGAGGATGATAAACAGAAATGAGCCGGGTGAAGAGACACCCATGGGGTTGAGAATAGGTTCATGTGGACTGAAAGAGTGTATGGAAAAGGTCGCAGAAAGGCTTAACTGGAAAGAGAAGAGGGGCAAGAAGAGGATCTCAGACGGAAAGGCAAGAGGGGTGGGAATGGCATCTCTGATTCACACTGGAGGAGGTGCAAGGGTATATAGATCTGATGCCACAGGTGTGATACTCAAGCTGGATGACTTTGGAAATGTATCGGTTATATCAGGAGGAGTGGAGATGGGGCAGGGATTTGAGGCAGCACTTGTGGTGGCGACTGCAGAGGCATTGGGAGTAACTCCTGATAAGGTCAGGATAGTTACAGGAGATACCGATATATGCCCCTGGGATGTGGGAACCCATGCAAGCAGGGGGGCATATACCTCATGTAAGGCAGTTATTATGGCTTCTCAGAAGGCAAGGGAGCAGATATTTGAGCTTGCATCTGCACACTTTATGAAAAGGGTATATAGGAATCTTCAAAAACAGAAGAAAAGGGATCCTGATTTTCAGATCCCTGAACTTGACTATGAAAGGGTATGCGATCCTTCAGAATTTGATCTAAAGGAAAACTATATATATCTGAAAGAAGAGCCAGAAAACAGCTTATTGAGGGTTAGGCTGGATGAGATACTCAGAGAAGCGCATTATAGAAGTAATGGAAAGATGATTACTGTGGTGGCCTTCTTTGACCCTGAAAATGAGATGATTGACATGAAGACTTCCAGAGGAAATCTCTCTGAGGCATACATATTTGGATCTCAAGGAGCAGAGGTGGAGGTGGATCTGGAAACGGGTAAAATAAAGATCCTCCACTTTGTGGCAGCACATGATGTGGGAAGGGTGATAAACAGGCAGACCATCAGGGGGCAGGTAATTGGTGGGCTGGTGATGGGCTTAGGATATGCATTGAGTGAGGACTATAAGAGGGAGCAGGGAAGAAATATAAATCCTGATCTCTTAGACTATAAGATATTTTCAAGCGCAGATATGGACTTTCCCATTGATGTGGAATTCATTGAAAGCGATGAGGAGAAAGGCCCATTTGGTGCAAAAGGGGTGGGTGAGCCGGGACTGGTGCCAGCTGCTCCTGCAATTGCAAATGCCATATATGATGCCATTGGAGTTAGAATTACATCATTACCAATTACTCCAGAGAAGATCTTCTCTGCCCTTAGAGATAAAAGATGATTGGAGGTTTTCCTATGTCAGGAGACAGTAATCAGATATTGAAAAATGCCTTAGGGCTTCCTGCAATAGAAAGGGCTAAAATTGTAGATCGTCTGCTTTCCAGTCTTGATCAACCAGATAGAGAAATTGATGCACTATGGCGTAAAGAGGTGGAAGATAGATTAAAGGCCTATCAACAAGGGAAGATAAAGGCTGTGCCACTTAAGGAGGTCCTCTCTCGCTATTTAGATGAAAATTAGATTCTTAGAAATCGCTCAGATAGAGCTTGATGAAGCAATAGAATATTATAATTTAAAGTCTCCTGG
>CAYTXJ010000023.1:15753-21541 GCA_964440775.1 uncultured Desulfobacteraceae bacterium
ATAGAAAACCTGATCATTGGAAAGACAGGGTTAAAAGATCTCAAGAGTAAAAATTCAAGAAGGAGGCAGAATTATGGATACCATTAAAAGATTATATCCTAAGTTTCAAAACCCCTTGCTCTTAAAGATAGACAGACCCATGCCAAAGGAAGTGGCAATTATTGGCGCAGGGACCATTGGACCAGATATCGGATATTATATTAAGAGCGCACTCCCTGAGATAAGGCTCTATCTTGTGGATGTGGTTGAAAGTCAACTCAATGCGGCAAAGGCACGACTTGAAGGTTATGCCAAGAAGGCAGTAGAGAAGAGAAAGATGAAGGAGGATAAGGCAAAAAGGGTATTGGAAAATATTGTGTATACTCTGGATTATAATGAGATCTCAGGATGCGATTTTGTAATTGAGGCAGCAACAGAAAACATCCCTCTAAAGCAGCAGATATTTGAAAAGATAGAGGCAATTGTCTCAGACGAGACCATAATAACTTCCAATACCAGTTCCATACCTGCAGACAGGATCTTCAATAAGATGAAAAGGCCACAGAGGGCAACCATTACCCATTTCTTTGCACCAGCATGGAGAAGTCTGCCTGTTGAGGTGATAGTATGGGATAAGGTAGACAGGGATGTGGTGGATTATCTCTGCTGGTTTTTTGTAAATACGGGAAAAGTGCCCCTTATAACAGACAATGCCATATGTTTTATGCTGGACAGGGTGTTTGATAACTGGTGCAACGAGGCGGCATATCTTCTTCCAGATTCCACCTGCTCTGAGATAGATAAGGTGGCAGAGGAGTTTGTGGCAGCAGGCCCATTTTATGTGCTAAATCTTGCAAACGGAAATCCCATAATCATAGAGACTAATACCCTACAGATGGAAGAGGGGGAGCACTATAGACCCGCCAAGATCCTTGCCTCAGTTGAGAGATGGAAGACCCATAGACCAGGGGCCAAGGTGGAGGTGGATGAGGCATACAGAAGGAAGGTAAGGGATAGACTCTTGGGAATCCTTTTTTCTCAGAGCTTTGATATCATCGACAGAGGTATAGGCACAAAGGCGGATCTTAACTTTGGATGCCAGATCGCATTGGGTTTTAAAAAGGGGCCTATGGATATAATGAAAGAGCTTGGAGAGGATGAGGTAAAGAGAGTGATGGATAGATTTCTTTCAGATAGACCGGGATTCCCTACTCCTAAGGAGCCCTTTTCCTATTATCAGGACTTCTACCGTTATATATTGGTAGATGAGATGGATGGGGTTAAGATAATTACCATACGAAGACCTCAGGCATTAAATGCACTTAATGATGAGCTCAACATGGAGATATTGGATGTGCTTCAGAGATTTGAAGACGACCCACAGATCTCCGGATTTATCATAACTGGTTATGGAACTAGGGCATTTAGTGCAGGTGCAGATATTGGAAAATTCCCTGAGATGCTGGGAAATAGGGAGGCATCCATTGAATACTCCAGAAGCTGTGCCAAGGTTCAGATGTATATGGACAAGATGAAAAAGCCAGTAGTAGCTGCAATAAATGGCCTTGCCTTAGGAGGAGGACTGGAGATAGCCATAAGGTGCCATTCCATTGTGGCATTGAAAGGTGCCACATTCCAGTTTCCAGAGATAACCTTGGGAATACTTCCTGGTATAGGGGGTTGCATTGTCCCATACCGTAGATGGCCAAAGGGAGCAGAGATATTTCACCAGATGATCTGCCTTGCAAGACCGCTTAGCATGGATGAGGCATTAGATATCGGAATGGTGGATGCACTGGCAGATGATTTTCAGAACCTTATCTCCAAGGCAATGGATCAGATCAAAAAGATTAGGGATAATATCCCAAGCATTCCAGATGGAAAGGTTGATATTCCACCTGTCCAGATTCCCGATGAGCCCATGGCAGGAAAGCAGCCATTGAGCAAAGAGGCGGTGAGCATTGCAGCCAAGACCATAGAAGAGGGCGCTAAGGCAGATACCTTAGAAGATGCACTTGAGATAGGTTATAGGGGATTTGGAGAGATTGCATGCACTGAGGCCGCAAAAGAGGGTATAGGTGCATTTCTTGAAAAGCGAAGGCCCAATTTCAGAAAATAAAGGGGACAGTTGCTGGAGCTGTAGTCGGCAAAGGCCTTAAAAATGTCAAAATGGAAGTGCCACACAATATGTTTTCATTTTTGACATATTGGGTGAAGTGAAGATCAACAATTTTTGAAAATGAAAGGGGAAGATGTTAAGAATTTAAAAGATTCAAAGATCTCGAAAAAGGTCAAGAAGATTTATGGGGTGGTGCTTGCAGCAGGTGAGTCTAAAAGAATGGGATTTCCAAAACAGCTAATCAAGATAGGTGATAGGAGCATGCTTCAGTGGGTTTTAGATGCATCGCTGAGTTCCAGGCTGGATAAGGTAGTTTTGGTATTGGGATATATGAAAAATGAAATTCTAAAATCCCTCGGATCCTTTATAGGAGATCCAAGGCTTATGATTATTGAAAATTCCCGATACAAGCTTGGTATGGGTGTATCCATTTCATGTGCAATGGAAGCAATTAAGGACAGGTGCCAATATGTTATGATTCTTCTTGGAGATATGCCCTTTGTAAGAGAGGATGTTATAGATAGGCTTATTGAGGCATATCTCTTATCCGGAAAGGGATTAGGTGCAATAGTTACAGATGAGCGTCAAACACATCCTGTAATTATACGAAGGGAATATTTTCCCTATCTCCTATCGCTTTGTGGAGATAAGGGTGCACGAAAATTATTTAAGAGCAATTTAGATGATCTTTTCACCCTTTACTTTCCTTTTGACAGTAGAGACTTAGACACGCCCCAAGATCTCAATGGCTTGGATTTTAGTTTGAAAGATATAGATAAGCACCCCTGAAATGAAATCCAGGGGTGCTTATTGATCACTCGTTTTTATGCCTTCTCTACCTGCACCTTGATGTATTTCAGAAGTGGGGTACATGCATACATTTCAGGGGTATTTGGCCTCATGAGACCACCTGTATTAGCTCCTCCAAACTCAGGAAACTTAGGATCCGCCTCAAGGCCCCGTTTATGGCCGTAACCGCCTGCTGAAGCGACCACACCCTTTAAGATGTCCTCGGTAACCTTGGCACGTATACGATACTCCGCCCAGGGCGATCTTATCAGAACCATATCTCCATCTTTTATGCCTCTCTCCTTGGCATCTTCTGGATGGATCCACAGGGTGTTTGAAGGCGCCATCCTCATCAAACTGTAAACATTAAAGGTTGAAGAGTGTTCATGTGTAAGAATCTTAAACATACCGTGAATCAAGGGATACTTTCCATCCGGTTTTAGATCAGGAAAATCAATATTCGGGTCTTTGTAGTCAGGGAGAGGATCTACACCTTTTTCTTCGGCCACCGGGTTCTTAAAGTTGTATTTACCGGTTTTTGTTTTACCTGAAGAGCTATAGCCCTCAGGCACATTTAAAGATCCCCACTTCTTATACTTGTAGTATTCTGCCTTATCAGTAATGATATAGCCATTTTTCTTAACCTCTTCAAAGGACCAAGGAGTACCCTTTAGCATGTTCCTGAGCCCCTCTTCAATATCTTTAAACGGAAAGTATTCACCTGCCCCCATGCGTTTGGCAAGCTCAATGCACATCCACCACCAGGGCCTGGAGTTATACAGGGGCTCTACAGATTTTGCAAAATAGGAGATAAATGCCTCATAAAGCCAATCATTCCTCAGAGCGCTGTCTTCAATGGCAGTACAGTCTGGTAGAACCACATGAGCGTAAAGGCCCGCATTGTTCATCCAGGCATCTATGGTAACCATAAAGTCCAGGTCTCTGAGTGCCTTGATATTAGCCGGTTCATTACCCCAAGAGAGAACAGGATCGCCAAAATATTGTATCAATACCTTTATTCTGCCCTTGGCCACATCTTCTGGGAACCATGAGGGACACCAACCGTTCCACATACGCAGCTTGTGAAGTTTGGGTGGAACATTTGCTGGAGGTTTTTTCTGCCCTTCTCCCCAGCCGCTATTCAGCTTGCGCTTAAATGGCAAAGAGGGACCTCCAGGTGCATCAAAGGTGCCGCAGAGCGCATTAAGGGCCTGGACAGCAGCAGTAGTATGCATGGCATTAGGGAAATGGGCAGTTCCTGTCCAGGAACCAACCCCCTTATTCTTGGCAGTTGCGAATTCCTTTGCAATCCTTTCAATGGTGCTGGCCGGCACCCCGCATATCTTTTCCGCCCATTCAGGTGTGCGAGCTACGCCATCTTCTTCGCCCAGAAGCCGTTTTTTGAAGTCCTCAAACCCGTATGTCCAGTTCTCCACAAATTCCTTATCATAGAGATTATTTTTGACAATAACATAGCACATAGCCATAGCCATTGCCCCATCGGTACCTGGTTTGATCTTAATCCACTCAGTTGCAGCCGCTGCGGCTTCAGACTTCCTGGGGTCTACCACAACCATTTTTGCCCCACGTTTTAATGCATTTCTGAGCATACCGACCTGCCTCCGACCATAGGAGGTAGCAAAGGGGTTTTGCCCAAAGAAGATTATGTAATCTGACTCTTCGAAATTGATCCAAGGCCTTTTGTCATTCAAATTGTGTTCATTAGACATGCGGATAGAGTTATCACACATTGCGCGGTGACTTATGTTATGTGTGCCATACCAGTCCCACAGGGCTTTGTGGAGCCATCTGTTCCAGTCATTTCCGTCCATGTAGCCAACTACACTACCATCTTTACCATGCTCTTTGATACTCATGAGTTTATTAGCAATAAGATCAAGTGCCTCGTCCCATGTGGCCTTGCGAAATCTTTCACCTTCTCTGATAAGGGGCTCCTTAAGGCGATAAGCGCTATACACATAGTCCCTCCTTGAAGCCCCTTTGGGACAGATAAAACCCCCACTTTTTGGATCACCTTTAAGGCCAGTCGTCCTTATAAGGATGCCATCCTTGACTATATCAGTGATCCCGCAGAGACCACCACACACATAGCAATGGCTATTAATCTTCTTTTCCGGCTCTTCTTCTTTTACTCCCTCGGCTATCGTATAATAATTATCCCCTAAATTGAGCTGATTAACAGCATCGGAAAGTTTCTCTATAGCACTCTGATACTCCGGTCTTACACCGTTTCGATCATTGTATATAAAGCTCAACGTGAACGCTGATAGGCCTTTGTAAAAATCTGTCGTGGCAGCGTTGTAAAGGGTGGCATGAAATTCCGGTATCCAGTTCATGAGATGGTTGTTTATGAAATTAGTTGCAGCATCATTCTTTCCCTTTTCCAGGAGATAGCGGACAAATTCCAGCTCCACGGCAATGTAATCATCCAGATCCTTATAGTCTTCTGATTTGTGAACCCCTGCTTTACGAAACTCTGCTCGCACATCAAATACAGATTTCTGCATAACTACAGGCACGCCTGTAGCATGAACAGACTCGTAAGGCATTGCCGGATTCACGCCGGCATTGAGAAATATATCCGCATACTCATAACTCAGTTCTTTATAAATCTTGTCCCTATCCTGTTTCTCAAGGTATTTGATCATCCTGTTAATGCCCCTGGCCAAGTCAATAATTTTGCATTCCTTAACAAAGTCTTTCAACTTAGCTAAGAAATTTTTATCCATCAATTTTACTACAAAATCTTTGGAAATTTCGTCCCTATAAAGGGCTGAAAGAAACTTATAGATATCTGCCCTTTGTTTGTTAAAAATTTCACTTTCCATTGCAAAGACCTCCTTTTTTTAATTTATTATAATACTACAAAATCTTTGGAAA
>CAYTXJ010000024.1:0-21119 GCA_964440775.1 uncultured Desulfobacteraceae bacterium
CATTCTCAGATTGCTTCGCAATGACAGATTCCATTTACAGCTTTTTTATGAGAGCCTTGAAAAATTCAAAGCTCTCAGAATAGATTGCTTCGCTACGCTTGCAATGACATGTTGCTTCGCTGAAATTATACCTACCAAATGAGTCCTAAATGGATCTGCAGGTATCAGAATCCAGATGAAATAAAGTTTCTACTCATTTCATCCTATAATAGAGCCTGACCTTCAGTGGTTTAAAAAAGCAATGTTTCACGTGAAACATTGCTTGATTTTATCTTTGGAACCCCTATAGTATCTAATTGAGAGCTTTGAAAAATTCAAAGCTCTCAGAAAAAAGCTATAATTATGGGTTATTTAAAGTTAATTTTTGGGGGTCTGGGGGTATAACCCCCAGTGTAAAAAGGGTTATGCAAAGCTCTCTAATTAAATTAAAGGTATGGGGAAGATCATATCCATAGCAAATCAAAAAGGGGGGGTAGGGAAGACAACAACCGCTATTAATCTTTCAGCCTCTCTTGCAATTGCAGAAAAGAGGTGTCTTCTGATAGATTGTGACCCCCAGGGAAATGCCACAACTGGGCTTGGAATAGATAAGATGCGAGCTTCTCCCGGGCTATATGAGCTTTTGATTGAAAATATTATCCCGCAAGAGGCGATCATGAATACCCTACTTCCAGGATTATCCATTATCTGTGCGAACAGGGATCTTGTAGGAGTTGAGGTCTTATTAATATCTGAAGAGGGGCGAGAATTTAGACTGAAAGAGAGGATAGGAAGGTTAAAGGAGGAATATGATTATATATTAATAGATTGCCCTCCTTCTCTTGGATTTATAACATTAAATGCCTTAGTGGCATCTGACTCTGTGATAATTCCTTGTCAGTGTGAATTTTATGCATTAGAAGGGTTAGAGGAGATATTTTCCACCATAAAAGCGGTTAAAAATTCCCTAAATCCCTCAATCCAGATTGAGGGCATTCTTTTGACAATGCACGACTCAAGAAACAATCTGTCCCTCCAGGTGGAACAGGAGGCAAGGAGGCATTTTAAAGATCTGGTCTTTAAAACAGTAATTCCAAGAAATGTAAGACTAAGTGAAGCCCCAAGTTATGGAAAACCTATATTATTATATGATATAAAGTGTAAAGGGTCTCAAAGCTATCTTTCATTAGCCAGAGAGATGTTAAATAAGAGGTAAATTGATATGACAAGGAGAAAGGCATTAGGTAGAGGGTTGTCAATTCTCATTCCTGATTTAAATAGAGAAGACTTTTTTATGTGCCCAATAGAATTAATTGACGAAAATCCCGATCAACCAAGGGTGGATTTAGGAGGTAAGGATCTAAATGAGCTTGCTAATTCCATCAGAGAAAAAGGGGTGCTAACTCCACTGATTGTAAGTAAAAAAAAGGATAGGTTTCAGTTAATTGCAGGGCAAAGAAGATTGGTGGCAGCAAAGAGTGTGGGGCTTAAAAAGGTTCCTGTAATAGTAAGAGAGACAACCCCGTCTGAGAGGCTTGAACTCGCATTGATAGAAAATATCCATAGAAAAGACCTCAATCCCATAGAAGAAGCGACTGCATATAAGAGGCTTATTAATGAAACAGGGATGAGTCATGAGGAGATAGCAAAACGATTGGGGAAAGAGCGCTCTACCATTACAAACATGGTTAGAATCTTAAATCTTCCATCAGATGTTCAGCGCCTTATTGTTGAAGGGAAACTCAGCATGGGTCATGCTAGGGCACTTGCAGGTATTAAGGATTCAAAAAAGGTAATTGCGTTGGCAAGGCTTGTTGTTGAAAAAGATGTCTCTGTAAGAAGATTAGAAGAGCTTGTTAAAAAGGAGAAAAGGGAGAAGAGTTCAGGAGATCATTGGGTGAAAAATATATATTTGAAATCAATGGAAGATCAGTTAAGAGAGATTCTGGGGACAAAGGTTGAACTAAAAAAGGGGAAGAAGGGGGGGAAATTGATAATACATTTCTTTTCAGATGAAGAGTTAGAGAGGATAATTGGGATATTAGAAAGATAATCCTAAAGGATACTGTCAGACTCTTAATGATCCTATGATATCATTTATAGACTTAATATTATAGGCATAGAGATATTCTTCAAGTTCTTTAATTATCTTAGAGGCTATATCAGGGTGAATAAAATTGGCAGTTCCTATCTGAATTGCCTTTGCACCCACAATCAAAAATTCAAGGGCATCTTCAGCAGAGACAATCCCGCCGATTCCAATTACAGGTATCTTTACTGTCTTTACCACCTGATAGACCATATAGAGAGCCACTGGTCTTATGGCAGGTCCAGAGAGTCCCCCAAATATCTTTCCAAGCACAGGTCTTCTGCTTTGGATATCTACCTTCATCCCGGTTATAGTATTTATAAGAGATATAGCATGAGCGCCCGAATCTTCAACTACCTTAGCAATTATACTTATATCTGTTACATTTGGACTCAGCTTAACTATTACCATCTTATCCGTATTTTTTACTATTGCCTCAGTTACCCTTGAAGCCCACAATGGATTCGATCCAAATATCATTCCTCCCTCTTTCACATTGGGACATGAGATGTTCACCTCTAATGCAGATATACCCTCAACCCCTTTTAAGATGGATGCAAGTTCTGCGTATTCCTCAACACTCTTTCCATAGATATTTACAAAGATTTCAGTTTTAAGCTCTTTTAAAGAGGGGAGTCTATCTTTTAAAAACCTTTCAACTCCTATGTTTTCAAGTCCAATGGAATTTAACATTCCACATGGTGTCTCTGCGATTCTTGGAGGAGGATTTCCTTCCTTTGGCCTAAGTGAGATTCCTTTTACTACAATCCCACCCAATATATTCAGATCAAAGATCTCCTTAAATTCATCGCCATAACCAAAGGTGCCAGAGGCAACAAGCACTGGATTTTTAAGTTTTAGGGAGCCAATGTTTACACTGAGGTCAGGCATTATTCAATCCTCGCTATCATCTTGGATGGAAATACAGGGCCTTCCTTACATACCCTGAGGTAACCGTCCTTTCCCTTAATAACACAACCCCTGCATGCTCCGAGTCCGCAGGCCATACGGGACTCTAAGGAGATCTGTACCGAGATTGATTTAAGTCCTGGGATATTGAGAAGATCATTTAACATCTGAGGGGGGCCACAGGCATATATTGAGGCATCTTCTAAGTCCATCTTATTAAAAGTGCTAAGCAGCAGTTGAAGGCAGCTTCCCTTAAATCCCATGCTTCCATCATCAGTTGAAATATCAATATGTGCTTTATTCAGTTTCCAAAAATCTATGGGGATTACATCCTTCTTTGTCTTAAAACCCATAAAGAATCTGTATTCTGCCTCCTTTTTTTCCAGAAGCTGGGAAAGAAAGAGAAGTGGAGCTATTCCTATTCCACCTCCGATTAATATATGCTTTTTAGATCTTTCTGATAAATCAAAGCCTCTTCCCAATGGACCAAGTAGCCAGAGCTTTTCGCCCCTATCTTTATTTTTCAATAAACTGCTGCCTTTCCCAATGACCTTAAAAAGCAAAAGGATGTTTCCATCTTGATCTATTCCTGATATAGAATAGGGTCTTCTTAGCAGAGGATCAAGGCCATCTGCTACCTTTATCATTAAGAATTGTCCCGGTATTGCAATCTCGGAGATTTCAGGACAATTCAATCCCATAAGATAGGTATCAACTGAAACAGGGATATTCTTGACCACTGTGGATTGAATATCCTTTATCATGAATCTACTCCCATCTTCCAGCTATCTTCTCACCACAATATCTGCATCTTCCATTTACCATATCCATATCCTTTATAAGGTATCCAAACCTTTTAATCAGAGGCCTTTTGCAGCTGGGACAATAGGTATGGGTTGCAGGATGACCAGGGACATTTCCGATATATACATAGTGAAGCCCTTCTCTTAGTGCTATATCTCTAAAATTTTCCAGAACCTTAATAGGGGTAGGAGGGAGTCTTGTAAGTTTATATCTTGGGAAAAACCTTAGAAAATGCAAAGGACAGTCCGGGCCGAGCTCTTTTAAGATCCAGTCACACATACGTTTTATCATTTCAGGATTATCCACATAGCCTGGAACCACTAATGTGGCCACTTCAAGCCATACTCCCTCCCTCTTTAATATCTTAAGGGTCCTAAGAACCGGATATATGCTTCCGCCATTTAGACATTCATAGAGAGAGTTTTCAAAGGATTTAAGATCAATGTTTGCACCGTCAAGATAGGGGATGAGCTTTCTTAAAGGCCTTTCATTTATATAGCCATTGGATACTGCCACATTTTTAAGCCCCTTTTTATGAGCCTCATAGGCGGTATCAAACATGTATTCATAGAATGTGATGGCCTCTGAATAGGTGTATGCAATAGAGGGGACATCCTTTTTAAGAGCGAGTTTTACCACCTCTTCAGGAAATAGGTCATAATTTTGAAGATCCTCTGGCCTTCTCTGAGAGATTTCCCAATTCTGGCATCCAAGACACCTAAAATTACAGCCCGCTGTTGCAATAGAGAGGATATAAGTGGAAGGATAAAAATGGAAAAGGGGCTTTTTTTCTATGGGATCGATATGAATTGCACATGGATTTCCGTATGCAATGGAATAGAGTTTCCCTCCAATGTTTACTTTGGATCTACATATGCTTCTATCCCCTGGAGCAAGGATACAGTAATTGGGGCAGGTAAGACATTGAACCTCCCTGCCATTGCTTCTATAAAAATATGCCTCCTTTGACCACCTCCACAATCTCTTTGGTGCACCACCCTTAAAGATGGTTCCCCTGATAGAACCTTTGCATTTTTCAGTCAGAGGAAGTGCGATTTTTGGGATAAGAAGGGAGCTTAAGGAAAGAAAGACGGTCTTTATAAATTCCTTTCTACTTAACATAACTTCCATCTTACATCCTGTTTGAAATGATAATACTCGATAACTTTATCAGAATCAAAGTCTTTATTGTAAAGGTTATACCGAATATAGGAACAAGCATTGTTCCCACGATCATAGAACCAAAAGCAGCCCCCATAAGATCTGCTGCAAGGCATGTTGCAGCTGGAGACCATCTCTCTCCGATTATCCTGGTAATAAGCGGAAACTGCATTCCACATAGAAGGGAAAAGGAGAGACCATAAAGAAGGAATGCCCCTTCGCTAATATTATTCCTAAAATAGCTTATACCCAGATGGAGCAATATTAAAGATAGAAGGATAGCAAATTCTGAATAGCGTAGCTTCTGTGTTTCATTTCCCTTCCAGTAGCTTCCAAGTATGGCACCAGGGAGAAGACCAAAGAGAAACACTGTGACCAAAGCCCCTATTTTTAAATATACATATCCATAGAGTATCTGAAAGAGAAATATTAACAATATCTCTACTGACATATTTAAAAATCCTGTTGTAAATAGCACATATTCCCCTTTTCTTATAAAGATCAGGTAAGCAGAAAGTAGAGTTGCTATTATTAAAACAAGATATACAGGTGATGAATCCTGCATGGAAAACCACTCCATAAATGCCACCTTCATAAGAGAGGGCTTAAAGTCTGTATTTATCGGAGCAGGCACTAAGACCTCTTTTATCTTTTTCAGCCGATCTGGAGTTACATCTCCCCAATAGAAACCTTCCACATATCGGGTATGGATCCCCTTTTTTCTTAAAAGGAAAGGGATGTCGGTGGAGATCTTTCTCTCCGAACAGAGGAAATAGGCCCTATTAGATGGAATGATGACTACATATCTAAACCACTCTTTTGCAGTTGTATGGATTATGGAAAGTTTTTTCTTTCTAAGTTTGCTTATATAATGAGGATAATAGCTTATTGAAAAGCAAAATATCCCCTCTTTTTTAAGCCTTCCCTTTACAAGGGAAAAGAACTCTCTGCTAAAGAATCTGTTTGTCTGAAAGGTGTCTGGCTCTGGCACATCCATTATGATGGCATCATAGAGATGTGAACTCCTTTTAAGAAATAATACCCCGTCAACAAAGTGCAGATTTAAAAATGGCGTCTTCTTTAAAAAACCCATCTCTTCACCTAACCTTATGAGCACAGGGTCCATTTCCACATAGTCAACCCTTTTAGGATGATATTTTTGGAGCTCATCCATAACGCATCCAAGCCCGCCTGAAATGAGCAACAGATTTTCTGCTCTATCAAGTTGGGATAAAGGATAGTGAACCTTTTCCTCTGCCTCCATGATCTCTAAGCTTGAATATAGAGGAATGCCTGATTCCCAAAAGGTAAGCTGTCTCTGCTCTTTTGTTACCACTATCCTCCCATATGGAGATTCCAAGTACCTTATAATCTTTCCGTACTGTCCATTAAGTGAATGGGTTTCAAGACCACTGCTAAGAGACGCTACATAGAATAGGATTCCAATAGGGATAAGATAGATGAGATGGATTTTATTACTTTTCAATACAAGGATCAAAAACGAGCATACCATCAAGATGGATGAAGTAATAGCAATGGCCCTGAAAGGTTTAAAGAGGTATACCAAGGCGAAGCTAAATATGGCACCTCCTATGGTATCACCAATGTTATCCAGAATATAGATCTTGGACGAAGTGTATCGTCGATCCATCGATTTTAGAATGGTAAGGGAATAGGGAAGTATAAAGCCAACCATAATACAATAGAGCGAGATGGAGAAAAGGATTAAGAAAAAGATCTTATAAAATCCAGGTTCTTTTCCTCTTAGCACTACTTCATATGATAAATATCTTATTATAAGCAACTGAATCAGGGGCCATATGGAAAGGATGAAACTGAGAATGGAAAATATGGAATAAGAGACTTTTTTAAGAGGTCTTGCAAGAAGACTACCTAAGGCAGTTAAAAGGAGCCAAAGTGAGATGACCATGGAAATGGTTATCTCATTTCCATGGAAATGGGATAGAAATTCTCTCACTATTATTATCTGACAGCTTACAGAAGATATGCCTGTTGATATTACACTCAGAATAACTGTCTTCTTAGGCAGATGCATCCATTATTCTTCTTCAAATGCCTGGACTTGATAGGTAAGCACCTCCAGCTTTTCCTCTCTCCAAATATCAGGATCAAGGCCTGCTTTTAGACATAGATGGGTTAAAAAATCTTCTTTATTTGGAAGCTGCTCCCACACCTGAGGCAGAAAGGTGGCCTGATAGTGTCCCTTCTTAATTATAACTCCATCAATTCCGGGCCTAAGCTTGGCCAAGAGATCACTTGCGTCTCTGTATTCTAAAGGCTCAGGGTTAGTTAAGATACTGACTTCTATCTTTATTGTATCAAATTCTTTCTTAGACAGAGGTCTGAACCGGGGATCATAGAATGCAGCATTTATAGCATTTTCCTTAACACCTTCTATAATGGAACCTTTTGGAGCAATATGACCGATACATCCTCTGAGGTTTCCATCAATGGTAAGGGTGACAAATGTGCCTCTTCTCTGGTTTAATTTGACAGAAGGAGGTGGAGACATCTCTCTTAAACCCTTATTAAAGAGTCTTTTATGGATGGTATCTCTTGCTAACTCAATCAGATATCTTCCTTCCTCTTTGCTTAATCTATCTGACATATCAATACCTCCATATTTGACCTTAATCTTATGGTAGGGGGTCTGTGTCTGGGCATATGCTAAGTGAAAAGTGCCTGATAAAAGATATAGAAAGACAATCAGATAACTAATCATTAAAGATAAAGATGCATTATTTTAAATTTATTGTCAAATGTATATTGGCTCTTTGTCAAATTATGCGAAAATATTATTTTTATTTGACTTATACCTACCAAGCCTGTAATAAGAAAAAAATTATTTTAGGGATAAGAGGTTATGTTAAAGATTAAAAGATGCCTTATAATACCTTTTATTATAATTTCCTTTTTTTTGATCCTAAAAAGCGTATCTCCCCAGGAAGTTCCTCCTGAAATACAAAGAATCATAAAAGAAAAGGGAATTACTCCTGAACAGCTTAAGAGGGCTAAGGAGGCACTTCAGACAGAGACGTTAAAAGAAACCCGGCCTGAAAAAGAGGTTCCGGGGAAGACCATTGAAGAGATAGAAAAGAGGGTTAAAGAAAGGAAGAAGAAAAAAGAGGAGATCCAGATCCCTAAATTTATGAGGGATATCCTTGAATCACAGAAGATAATCTATCAGGAGAAGAAGAGAAAAGAAAAGATACCTAAGTTAAAGATATTTGGCCATGATCTCTTCCTTCACCCTCCCTCTACCTTTGCACCCATTAGTGCAGTGCCTGTTTCAGATGACTATGTGATAGGCCCAGGAGATGAGATAAGGGTATTGATGTGGGGGAGGATCGATGCGACATATAGTCTTACAGTAAATAACGAAGGTATCATTAACTTTCCCAAGATCGGCCCCCTTGCTGTTGCGGGCCTTACCTATAGGGAGCTTAAATCCTTAATTAAGAAGAAGGCAGAGGCAATTACAGGGGTAAATGTCCATGTGAGTATGGGAAAGCTAAGATCCATCCAGGTATTTGTACTCGGAGAGGTAAAGACACCAGGAGTATATACAGTGAGTTCTCTGGCCACTGCCATAAATGCATTGCTTACATCAGGTGGCCCAACCACCTTGGGTTCTTTAAGAAGGATACAGGTTAAAAGGAAAAACAGGGTAATCACTGAGATTGATCTATATGATCTTTTGATGCAGGGCGACACTTCCGCTGACATTAGACTAATGCCAGGAGATGTCATCTTCGTTCCCCAGGTAGGCCCTTTAATTACCATCTATGGTAATGTAAAAAGGCCTGCCATATATGAACTGAAGGATAAAAAGACACTAAAAGAGGCCATAAGGCTTGCAGGGGGGCTCTCTCCCATGGCCTATAATCAGAGAATACAGGTAGAGAGATTTGTTAAATATCAATATAAGGTGGTCTTAGATGTAGGATATGAGGCCCTGGAAAGGCAAAAAGAGATCAATTTGAAAGATGGGGATCTTATAAGGGTATTTTCCATAATTCCAGAGGACATAAACGCTGTGTATCTTTATGGAAATGTCCTTAGACCCGGAAAATATTCATATAAAAAGGGAATGAAGATTAAGGATCTAATTCCCAATATAAAGGCATTGAAGATGGATACCTATCTGGACTATGCACTCATCAAGAGATACAGAAGTAAGGATATGGAATATGAAATTATTCCCTTTAATCTGAGGAAGGCATTAGGGGGGGATATCGGGCATAATCTTTCTTTAAGACCCTTAGATGAGGTCTATATATTTGATAAATGGACATTTAAAGATAGGCCCTATGCCATAGTTGAAGGAGAGGTAAGAAACCCGGGCACCTATCTGATTGAAAAGATGAGGATAAGGGATCTCATCAAAAAGGCGGGTGATCTTACTGATGAGGCATATATGGAGGAGGCAGAGCTTATAAGAATAGGTAAAGATCAAAGGGAGAAGACCATATATTTTAATGTATCAAAGGCCCTTAAAGGTGATCCAGGGCATAATCTCCTGTTGCAGGATAGAGATAGGATTATCATTCACTCTGTCTGGGATAAGAGGTGGAAAGAGTATGTGTATATTGATGGGGAGGTAAAAAGACCAGGAGAATATAGACTAACTAAGGGTATGCGAATCAGTGACCTTCTATTTAAGGCAGGAATGTTTACAAGGGATGCCTACAGAGGAGAGGCACACCTCTATAGAACTGATCCAGATACAAAAGAGGTCACTATCCTTACATTTAATTTAGATAGGGCACTCAGTGATGATCCTGAACATAATATACTATTAAAAGATCAGGATAAGATTGCGATTCATAGTATCTGGGAGTATTTACCCAAACATATTGTCACAGTTACAGGAGAGGTAAATAACCCTGGAGACTACCCCTATGCAGAGAATATGAGGGTAAAGGATCTGCTGCTTGTTTCAGGAAATATAAAAGAGAGTGCCTACTTAGATAAGGCAGAGATCCTTAGATTTGAGATTATAAAAGGAAAAAAGGTCCAGACAGATCTTATTACCGTCGATCTTAAGGAGGCCCTGAAAGGGGACCCCTCCCACAATATCCTCCTCCATCCATACGATCACCTTATGGTAAAGAGGATACCAGAGTGGCTGGAAAAGCCATCCATAAAGATTACAGGGGAGGTAAAGCACCCAGGAATATATTTCATAAAGAAAGGAGAGAGGCTTGGATCGGTACTGAAAAGGGCAGGTGGATTTACTGAATTTGCCTATTTAAGAGGTGCAGTATTTACAAGGAGAGCTGCAAAAAAGGTGCAGGAAAAGACAATTAGGACTCTTATCGACAGATTAAAAAAGGAGACCTTAGTAAGAGAAGTTAAAGAAAGTGGTGCTGCGATTTCTAAAGAGGATCTGGCAATCACTAAACAGATGCTTGAGGCAAAAAAGGCACTCATCTCCCGCCTTGAAAAGATAAAGGTAACAGGGAGAGTGGTAATAAAACTCAGTGCCATACCACTTTTGGAAAGAAGCAAATATAATCTTACCCTTGAAGATGGAGATACACTCTATATCCCTCAGAGGCCATCCACAGTTAATGTGGTTGGATCAGTATATAATCCCAGCTCATTCCTATATGATCCCAAGCATCCAGAGGCAGGCTATTACTTGGATATGGCAGGGGGGCCTACAAAGAATGCAGAGGTGGATGAGATATATATAATACTTGCAGATGGATCAGTGGTAGGAAGAAAGGGTGGAAGATATCTTAGGATCGGATGGGATCCACAAGATCAGCGATGGGCATTTATGAAGGGAATTAGGTCATATAAACTGCTTCCAGGAGATACTGTGGTCGTTCCAGAAAAGATCATTGTAACCACATTTAGGCGTTTGCTGCTTGATTGGACTGAGATTATCTATAAGATCGCTGTTGCAGCAGGTGTTACCATTGCCCTATTTTAAAAAAGAGTTGAATAGCTTATGCAAGAGAGAATAGAGACAAAAGAAAAGGAACAATCCTATCCTCAATATCCCTCCTCCCCATATTATGAAGAGGATGAGATAAATCTGCTGGATCTATTCATTGTGCTTCTGAAACACAAATGGCTTATCTTTTTTATGGTATTTTTTGCAGGCATTGCATCAGTTATTGTAACCCTTAGAATGCCCAATATCTATAGATCAGAGGCCACAATAGTTCCACGAAAAAGCGCACAGAGTTCAGGTTCTTCAATACTGAAAGGACTTGGAGGATTTGGTGCAGAGATACTTGGCATTGGTGGAAGTGGTGATCCCCAAAAATTTGAAACCATCCTTAAAAGCAGGGAACTCACCAAGAGAATAGTTACAAAATACCATCTTTTGCCCGTGCTGTTTAAAGAGGAATGGGATAGGGTAAAGAAGAGATGGAAAAAGAATCCACCACCGACCATTCAGGATGCGCACAAGGCATTAATGGAAATGCTACATGTGGTAAAAGACAGAAAGAGTGATGTAATGAGAATACAGTTTGACAGTAAAGATCCTGTATTTGCAAAGGAGATGGTAGAACGATTTATTAAAGAGCTAAGTGAATTTCTGAGGGAGGCAACACTTCGGGATTCTCAGGAAAAGCGGAGATTCTTTGAAGAGCAGCTTAAGAGCATCTCTGATGTCCTGTTAAAAGAAAAGATCTACAATTTGCTTGCAAAGGAGATAGAGAAGGAGACCTTTACAAGGGCTCAAAAATACTATGGATTTCAGGTATTGGATCCTCCTGTAGTCCCTGATCTAAATAAGAAGATAAAGCCAAAGAGAAGGATGATATGTATGGTATCAGTTGTAACTGCATTGTTTCTTTCCATATTTTTTGCCTTTTTTCTTGAATATATCCATAACATAAAAGAGAAGGAGGATCCTGAAAGGCTTAAAAAGCTTAAGGAAAGTATGAAGTTAAAATAGATTGTTTCGGGTCTTTTATGACCCTCGCAATGACTCATTACGCTATCTTTGCGAGCGAAGCGAAGCAATCTCATAACTACTATGAGAGGTAAAAATTTGATTGATTTATCAATCAAAACATTTAAAATACCTTTTAATAATGTATTATACCGGAAGCAGCCCTTAAGGTGATAAAGGAGAGAGCTGTGCATAACCCTTTTTACACTGGGGGTTACACGCCCAGACCTCTGTCATTGCGAGCGAAGCGAAGCAATCTCATCCCCCTTCTACCCCCGAACCACGAACCAAGAACCATTCTCAGATTGCTTCGCAATGACAGATTCCATTTACAGCTTCTTTCCGAGAGCTTTGAAAAATTCAAAGCTCTCAAAGGAAAAGGGGTTTCATGGAGCCAGAATGGCAGATATAGCAAGAAAGGCAGGAATATCCTATGGTCTAATATACCATTACTTATCTTATATATATCTTCCTTGGAGCCCTCGAGACCTTTGTCTCTGCAATGGTATTGGTATCTCAGCCTCTTGAAGATGACTCCTTAAGGCATAGAATAGCATCTTCCATATTGGAAGTGTTTTTAAATGGAGCAAGAGAGAGGGAGTGATGGACTTTTCATTTTCTCAAGAACAAAAGATCTTGAAAGATCAGATAATCAGATTTGCAAGCAGAGAGATTGTCCCAAGAGTTGAAGAATTTGAAAGGCAGGAAAGATTTGATTTTGAATCTTTCAGAAAGCTTGCTGAATTTGGAATCGTGGGACTCCATTTTCCGGAAAGATACGGAGGCTCTGGAGCCGATATTGTAACCACTGTTATGGCAGGTGAGGCACTTGGTGAGGCAGGGGTGGACGGTGGGCTTGCCCTCTCATATGGAGCTCATACATTTCTTTGCGCTGATACCATATATCAGCATGGAACAGAAGAGCAAAAAGAGAGATATCTTCCAGGGTTAATCAGTGGGAAGTGGATAGGATGTATGGCTCTTACCGAGCCAGATGCAGGAAGCGATGTGGCATCCATAAAGACAAAGGCAGCAAGAAAGGGGAATTATTACATATTAAATGGAAGAAAGACGTTTATAACAAATGGCCCTATAGCAGATGTGGCAGTGGTCTATGCAAGGACTGGACCAGAGATAGGACACAAGGGGATTTCAGCATTTATTGTGGAGAAGGGAGCGGAGGGATTTTCTTCAGGCTCTCTTCTTCGTAAGATGGGCGTTAGGACATCTCTCACCTCAGAGCTCATATTTGAAGACTGCAAAGTGCCAGAGGAAAATCTCCTTGGAAGAGAGGGGGAGGGATTCAGAATGGCGATGCAGACAGTGGAGTGGGATAGATCCGCCCTCCTTGCCCCTTTTGTAGGCGGTATGAGCTATGTCTTAAACAGGTGTATCAGGTATGCAAAGGAAAGGGTTCAGTTTGGAAGAGCAATTGGTGCATTTGCTGCAATAAAAGAGAAGATCGCAGATATAAAGATATTTATAGAAGCAGCTCGCACCCTTATATATCGCATCGCATGCTTTAAAGATCAGGGAAGGCCTATAAATCCAATGGAATCTGCGGTTGCAAAGCTCTTTGTAGGGGATTATTCCTTAATCCCTGCAAACAATGCGATTACCTTGCATGGTGGATATGGATATTGCAGCGAATATATGGTGGAGCGTTATTTCAGAGACAGCCGACTTGCACCCATCGGAGGTGGCACCTCTGAGATACAGAAGATGATAATCGCAAAGGCACTTAGGGACGGATGGAGGAGATGGACTTTAAGATAGAAAAAAGACAAACAGAATTAAGAGACAGACTCAGTAAGGTCTTAAAAGAGATTGGATCTATTGGCTATTTTAGAGAATCTCTTTTGAATCTTAAAGGTAGGCTGACAGAGATTGGATATATAGATTGTGAGATATCTATCGCTCTGTTTCTTTCAATGGAGCTCTTTTCCATATTTGATCCCCTACTGTTTTTAATAATAGAAGAGAGTGTAAGACAGAAAGAGCTTCTATGCAATAGTTTAAAAGAAAAGGATAAGATACCTGATGGAATCTTTCATATCCTCTATCTAAGAGATCCTTCCCCTTTAGATATTGAAGCATATATTCCCAATTTAGACACCTTGGATCATCTAATGATCTTAGACAAAGAGAGATCCTGCATCCATCTTTTAGGTATCAGAGATATTTATAAGGATAAGGAGATAATGAATTTTTGCCACATAAAGATAGATATCCACGCTTTTAAAAGTACTTACAGGATCTTTCCCATAGAGGAAAATTCCTTTGAAGAGATTGTCACCTTAAAAGATATATCTGTAGTGCTCTGTTCATTGGGAATAATCAGAAGGGAAATGGATGAGTTGGTGGATTATTTAAACAGGAAGGGACTATGGAAGCGGCAGGAATTTTCATACCGTCTGGCAGATCTCTATGCCCTCTATGATACTTCAAGATTGCTTACAATTAAGGCATTCTGGATGTTTAAGGTTAAAGATAGAGAAAGGGAATTGATGCTCAGGTGTGCTAAGGCATCCACATTGGATACCCTTGAAGCTATGACGTGCTGGGCACAGCGAATCTTGGATGGAGGCTCCATTTTAAAATTTCAACCCATAATTTCGTACATACAAAATAATGGAATCCCTTATATGAATCTAAAGATAGATATAGGAGGTAGGCTTTTGAATGAAAATTAAGATCGATCCTAAGGATTGCTTCGCTCTACTCACAAAATGTCATGCGAGGGGGCTTACAAGAGCCGACGAAGCAATCTCATAAAAGGAGTGCTAAATAATGCAAGTTATTGAAACCAGAATAGATAAAGCCTCACTTGAATATAAAGAAAATTATGAACACAATAAAAGACTTTCAGAAGAGCTTAAAAAAGAGCTTGAGATAGCCCACAATGATAGGTCTGATAAGGCTCTAAAGAGGCTCAGAGAGCAGAACAAATTAACCGTATGGGAGCGTATTGAGCTTCTGCTTGATCCCAATATCCCCTTCTTAGAGATAGCCCCATTGGCAGCCCGTGGCATGTATGACGGAAAGGTGCATGGTGCCGGGATGGTAAGCGGTATAGGCCTTGTTCATGGAAGGGAGGTTGTGGTCTATGCAAATGACCCCACCATCAAAGGTGGAACCGTTTATCCTATGGGGGTTAAAAAGGCCCTCAGAACACAGACCATATCAATGGAAAACAGGCTTCCCATAATATATCTGGTTGACTCTGGTGGTGCATATCTTCCACTCCAATCAGAGATCTTTCCAGATGCTGATGATGGTGGCAGGATATTTTACAATCAGGCACAGATGAGTAAGATGGGAATACCCCAGATCTGTGCTGTGATGGGGCTATGCACTGCTGGAGCCGCCTATATACCTGCCATGAGTGATGAGGTGGTGCATGTTCAGAGGACTGGAGCAATATTTTTGGGAGGTCCCCCTTTAGTTAAGGCAGCAACAGGAGAGGAGGTAACTGCCGATGAACTTGGGGGTGCAGAGGTCCATTGTATCCACTCAGGTGTATCTGATTATATGGCGGTGGATGATGAACACTGCATTCAGATCATAAGGGATATTGTTAAGGCCCTTCCACCACCCCAAAAAGTTGAGATCGGTCAGAGGGAGCCAAGACCTCCCCTATATGATCCAGAGGAATTATATGGGATCATACCTAAGAACATAATGACACCCTATGATGTGCGTGAGGTGATTGCCCGAATTGTGGATGGAAGTGAATTTTTAGAGTTTAAAACCCTTTATGGCGATACTTTAGTATGTGGTTGGGCATATATATTTGGATACCCTGTTGGAATTCTTGCCAACAATGGTGTGCTTTTTTCAGAAAGCGCCCTTAAGGCCACCCAATTCATTCAGCTATGCGATAAGAGGGGTATACCACTTCTCTTTTTACAGAACATCACAGGATACATAGTGGGAAAGGAGTATGAGAAGGGAGGGATTACAAAGGATGGCCACAAGATGGTAAATGCGGTTGCCACCGCCACTGTTCCTAAATTCACAGTGATAATTGGAGCCTCATTTGGTGCAGGAAACTATGGAATGTGTGGTAGGGCATATTCTCCAAGATTCCTCTGGATGTGGCCCAACTCCCGCATTGGGGTAATGGGAGGAGAGCAGGCAGCAGATGTCATGGTTACCATAAAGAGAGAGCAATTCAAAAGAGAGGGGAAAGGTGATCTACCTGAGGAACTTATTGAAAAGATCAGAAGACCTATTATTGAGGCAGCAGAGAGGGAAGGAAATGCCTATTACTCCACTGCAAATCTCTGGGATGATGGGATACTGGATCCCGTTAAGACCCGTGATGCACTTTCACTTGCCATATCTGCAGCGCTTAATGCGCCCATAAGGAGCGATGTATATGGATATGGCACATTCAGGATGTAGGGGTATGATTAAAAAGATCCTGGTCTGTAACAGAGGGGAGATAGCAAGAAGGATAATCAGGGCATGCAGGGAGATGAAGATATATAGTATCTCCATATACTCAGATGTAGATAGAGCTTCCCCCCATGTAACAGAGGCAGATGAGGCAGTCTTTATTGGTAGATCCGATCCAAAAGAGAGCTATCTAAATATGGAAAGAATAGTTGAGATTGCAAAAGAAAGGGGTGTTGATGCCATACATCCAGGATATGGGTTTTTATCTGAAAATCCCCAATTTGCAAAGAGGTGTGAAGATGAGGGACTTATATTTATAGGACCACCATCATCTGTTATTAGAGATCTGGGTGATAAGGTCTATGCAAGGACACTTATGAAAAAAAACGGAATTCCCATTGTGCCGGGCACAACGGAGGCATCTGAAGATGTAGAAAGTCTGATTAAGATAGCAGAGGAATTACAATTTCCCATACTGATAAAGGCAGCTGCTGGTGGCGGTGGAAGAGGAATGAGGATAGTGGAGCGAAGAGATGAATTGCCCTTTGCCATCAGGGAGGCAAAAGAGGAGGCAAAGAAGGCATTTGGAGATGGGAGACTCTATCTTGAAAGATTCCTTAAAAGACCAAGACATATTGAGTTTCAGATACTGAGAGATCAGTTTGGAAACAGCATTCATCTATTTGAAAGGGAATGTTCCATTCAGAGACGTTATCAAAAGCTTGTAGAAGAGAGCCCTTCCCCATTTTTGGACCATCAATTAAGAGAAGAGATGGCAAAGACAGCACTCCGTGTGGCAGATATATCAGGTTATGTAAATGCAGGAACAGTGGAATTCTTGGTAGATAGTGAAAAGAATTACTATTTCTTAGAGGTAAATACCAGGGTTCAGGTGGAACATCCTGTAACCGAACTTCTAACCGGTGTGGATATCATCAAGAGCCAGTTAGAGATTGCATCAGGTATTCCGCTGAGATATGGGCAAAAGGATATTATCCCCAAGGGGCATGCCATAGAGTGTAGGATCTATGCAGAAGATCCAGAAAGGGGCTTTGCCCCTTCACCTGGAAAGATACTGCTTTACAAAGAGCCTTCTGGACCTGGAGTCAGGGTGGACTCTGGGGTAAGACAGGGCATGGATATCCCCTTAGAGTATGATCCCATATTGAGTAAACTCATTGTTTGGGCAGAAGACAGAAAAAGTGCCTGTATACGTATGATACAGGCTCTCAAAGAGTATGTGATCCTCGGTATAAAGACAGATATACCATTTCTCATAGAGTTAATTCAGAATGAGAGATTTATGAAAGGTAAACTCCATACCTCATTTATATCAGATATGGAGATATCAAAGGAAGATGAAGCAGAGCTCAGACAGCTTGCAATGATCTCATACATATTAGTCAAAGGAATGAGATATCAGGGAGTTGAAAAAGAAGAGATAAGATCGCAGACCTTAAGCCCCTGGATTACACTTGGGAGGTGGAGACTTTGATATATAAACTTAATCTGGATGGAAGATCATACACCGTGGATCTTGAAATAGATACGAAAGAGAAGGTGGTTACTCTTAGCTCCTCCAATTCAGATCTAAACCATATTAGATTTGAATATGTTGATGAAAATACACTCTTTCTCTTTACCAATAATAGGGTAATTCCTGTATATTTTATGGCTGAAAAAGAGATCACCCATATCCAGATAGAAGGCAGGATCTTTTCAGTTACAGAAAAAAGGGAACATGATAAGGCACAGGGTAGAAGGATCGCTTTTAGAAGGGATGCAGATGGGAATCTATCAGTTCCCATGCCATCGGTGATTTCCAACATACTTGTAAAGGAGGGGGATACGGTAAAGAAGGGTGATTCTTTAATAATTGCAAATTCCATGAAGATGGAGACCACACTCAGTGCACCCTTTGATGGGATAATCAAAAAGATACATGTAAAAGAGGGATCTAAGGTCTCTCCAAGGCAGACCTTGATTGAGATAGAGAGCTCTGGAGATGGATGATCTTAAGTTCTGGATAGATGGTCCCATTTCCCATATGCGGATATGCAGGGAAGATAAGGGGAATTCCCTGAGTATTCCATTAATTGAAGAGATGCTAAGGAGAATGGATGAGATCAGGGAGAATGATAGTCTCATCTCACTCTGTATCAGCTCTGAAGGAGATAGGGCATTCTGCTCAGGTGCAGATCTATCTGGCAGAGGTATCTCAATTGAAAGGGGTTCTTCCCTTTACAAAGAGCTTTTAGAGACACTTTCCAGTATGCCTCTTTTTGTTATATGTAAAGTAAATGGAATTTGTCTTGCAGGGGGGCTTGGTATTATTCTGGCTTCGGATATGGTAATTTCCAGAGATGACATATACTTTGCTTTACCTGAGTTAAATGTGGGGCTCTTTCCCATGATGGTAAGTGCATTTATGAAAAGAGACCTGCTCTGGAAGAAGGCAATGGATATGCTCTTTACCGGCAGAAAGGTCTATGCAAGGGAGGCAGAGGCAATGGGAATTGTATCCAGAGTGGTTCCAAAAGAGAAGTTGGATAGCGAAGTAGAAGATGTCTTAAATTCCTTGAAAGAAAAGGCTCCATTGGGTATCAGATATGGAAAGGAGGCTATAAACAGGCTAAAGGAATCTGATTTTAGCTCAGGACTTGAGATGTTGAGGGTCTCGCTTTTAAGACTCTTTAATACAGAGGATGCAAAGGAAGGTATAAGGGCATTTATGGAAAAGAGGAGACCCAGATTTTTGGGAAGATAGAGGGAAATGGGCTCTTTATGGATAAGGGAAAATGAGGACTTTGAAAGGAGCTGTATCATAACATGTGCCTTAAGCGGAGTGGTTGCAGACAGAAGGCAGTGCCCAGCCATCCCCTATAGCCCTGAAGAATATGCCCTTGAGGCTAAAAGGGCATATGATGCAGGAGCGACCATAGTGCATATACATGCAAGGCGTCCTGATGGGAGCCCAAGCTATGAGATTGAAGACTATAAAAAGATCTACGATGCGGTAGTGGATGCATGCCCTGTTATCATTAATTTTTCAACAGGTGCAATTGGAATCAGTAAGGAAAAGAAGATAGCACCGGTCAAAGAGATAAGGCCAGCTATTGCAGCCCTTAATATGGGCTCCATGAACTATTCAAAATACCATACAGAAAAGAAGCGGTTTGTGTTTGACCTTGTCTTTCAAAATCCCTTCTCTGAAATAGTGTATCTCCTAAATGTAATGAAGGAATATCAGGTTTGTCCTGAGCTTGAATGCTTTGACACTGGTCATATCGGAAATTGTTATCCCTTGATCCATATGGGACTCTTAGAACCACCCTTCCAGTTCAGCCTTATTATGGGGGTCTTGGGTGGAATTCCACCTACAGTATCCAATCTCACATCCCAGGTAAAGATGCTTCCTCCAAAGAGTGAATGGCAGGTAATAGGCATAAGTCATGATCAATGGAGGATGGTAGGGGCTGCCATCGCCATTGGTGGAAATGTCCGTGTAGGTCTTGAAGATAACTTTTATGTCTCTCCAGGCAAAATGGCAAAATCCAATGGTGAGCTTGTGGAAAAGGCGGTAAAGATGATAAGAGATCAGGGAAGAGAGGTGGCAGGCATTGAAGAGACGCGTAAAAGATTAAAGCTAAAAAATAGATAGATTACAACAATGTTTATAGATAAGAGAGACCTTTGAAAAATATAGAGATGTTTCATTGTCATTGCGAGGAGCCTTAGCGACGAAGCAATCTCAGAATGGTTCATGGTTTATGGTTCGGGGGTAGAAGGGGGATGAGATCGCTTCACTTCGTTCGCGATGACAGTGTAATGAATCATTGCGAGGGTCTGAAAGACCCAAAGCAATCTGAGAAGATAAGACTGCTTCGCTTCGCTCGGATGACTAAGGGGAGGGACGTAAGCTCGCAATGTGATAACAGTGATAGGGGAGCTTTATGATCAAGCGCAAGGGTTTTGCAAGGGTCTCATAAAAGAGAGGTGATTATATGATTTCATTAAATCCAAAAGTTCTGGAAAAAGATGCCTCCACATTTAGCTTAGAAGATGTTAAAAAAGAGATTGGCATAGATTAAATGGCAAATTATCCATTGAAAAATCTTGATCCTATGGAGAGCTAATATGCAAAAGGGAAAGGCATATGATCAGTTAAAGATAGGGGATGCGGCCTCTTTTTCAAAGACGATCACCGAGACAGATGTGTATCTCTTTGCAGGCATAAGCGGTGATTTTAATCCCATTCATCTAAACAGGGAATATGCCAAAAATAGCCGATTTAAGGCTCCTGTTGCACATGGTGCACTCCCTCTATCTCTTATAGGGCCAGTTCTGGGAATGATGCTACCTGGTGCTGGCACCATACTTGTGGAGATAAGATGCCGTTTTAAGGCGCCCACCTATTTTGGGGATACCATAACCGCAACTGCAGAGGTATCAGAGAAGATGGAAGAGAAGAGATGGGTGAGGCTAAGACTTAGCTGGAAAAATCAGAGAGATGAACTCATTGCAGAGGGTGAGGCAGTGGTTGTGCCACCTTCTTAAAACAAGTGAGATCTTATATGGAGTTTTATTAATGATGTATGATATAATAAATGGGAAGACAGATGGAATTAAGGCCTTTATGAGTGGAAGGCTTAAATTTCAAGGGGATATCATCCTGGCACAACAGATAGAGAAGCTCTTTGGAATTAGATGATTGAAGACCTCTTAAGTGAAACCCACAATATTGAGAGCTTTGAATTTTTCAAAGCTCTCAAAAAGAAGCTGTAAAAGGAATCTGTCATTGCGAAGCAATCTGAGAATGGTTCTGAGTTCTTGGTTCGG
>CAYTXJ010000025.1:0-20333 GCA_964440775.1 uncultured Desulfobacteraceae bacterium
ATCTTGCCCTTCTGGGTCTTAATTTCTAAAGGAGTCCTAACTTAAATTTTATCTCTTGACAATAAAAATTTTATCATTTTTATTAAAAAAATTTAAATTCCTATACAAGGAGGAAAAAGATTGGCAACTCATAGATCTGCTATAAAGAGGGCAAGACAGAATATCAAAAGAAGGATGAGAAATAGGGGTTATAAAACGAGAGTTAAGAATGTGATAAAAGAGGTCAAAAGAAGTGTTCAGAAAGGAGACAGAAAAGAGGCAGAAGAAAGGTTAAGGAATGCTGTATCTATTATTCAGAAGACGGCCTCAAAGGGGGTTATTCATTGGAGGAATGCGGCAAGAAAGGTATCCAAACTGACACGTATGGTAAATGCTATGGCTGTTGAAAAGGAGAAGAAATCAACTAATACATCCATTTAGGATGACAGAGGGATATGATCAGGTCTTCGATAATATGGTTATATGGAGAATGGCCGCTCTTTAATCTTTCATCCGCTCTATATAGCAATCTAAGAGCCAGATAGAGTTCTTCTTTATCCCATAATTGACTCTGTCTGATGATCTTATTTAAAGTGAATCTTGCTGCTCCCAAGATCTCTGATATCTCCTCTCTTCCCGCCTCTCCCTTTTTCTCCAAGATATCCTTTACCTGTAAGAGCAGTTTTACTTGTCTATTTAACATCCCAATTATAATTAATGCGCCATCCTTAGGGCCTTGAATCTCCATATATCTCCTTAAGATCATAGATGATTTTTTAAGATCTCTTTCTGAAACGGCATCCATAAGTTCAAAGATTCCATATATACGGCTTTGGAATGCCACTCTCTTTATATCTTCAGATGTAATCTCCTTTTTACATTCAAATCCCATAGATAATTTTTGAAGCTCTGAGAACAGATCCATAGTATCCTCACCCACTATCTGATATAACAGTTGCACGGCATCCCCACTGATCGAAATTCCAAGCTCTTTTGCCTTGGCCCTAATCCAAGAGATTAATTGCCTTTCATTTAATCTGGGAAAATGGAAAATAACCCCCTTCAGAGCTACTAACTCTTTAAGGGCCTTATCAATTTGGCCTCTTTTTGTAGTCAGAATCATACATGTGGTGGCTACAGGATCTTTGAGATATGAACATAGAATATTTAATTGGGGCTTTGTAAGTCTATCTATATCTCTTAAAATAATGACCCTAAATCTTGAAAGAAAAGGAAGATCTCTTGCTCTTTCAATAATATCCCCTATCTCAGTCTTTTTATCCACATAGATATTTTCCAGATTAAGCTCCCTATTTTCCTTACCCAGTATTGCTTCTGCTAAGCCTATAATTGTCTCTTCAATCCTGAATTCATCTTGGCCATAGAGGAGATAAACAGGATATACTTTACCGCTCTTTAATTCCTTAAGGAGCCTGTTCATTGGGTCTTTTTGCATATCCTCTAAAATCGTTCCAATGTGAGTTGGTATGCCATTCTTGCTATGCGAGAGGCAATCTCTATTAATGCCTTTCTTAATCCTTCACTGTTTTCAAGGGGATCGTCTCCCATATAAAGATAAGCGGTTTCAGAGACGCACTCCTTTTCCCAGACTACCTTTTTGGTATTCCTCTCAATAAGAGACATATTCAATGTGAGCTTGAGAAGTCTTCCTGAAGTTGTCTCATAGAGATATTCGCTTCCAAGAGTATTATATCTTTTAATCTTATAACCCGCAGAAACAAGCCGAATATTTTGAACTTGGACATGTAATATAGCATCTGCCCTTTTGCTATCTAAGAGCCTTATATCAGAGTATCTTAAAAATTCTGATCTCAGCATCTGTGTAAATTCGGATTCAAACAGTAGATCAGAAGAGGGGCTCTTTACTATGGGAATGGATATACTCTTATATGGCAGAGAGCAATACCTTCCTGAATTTAGTAAATGATAACCACAGGATATAGATAGGATAGGTATAGTAGAAAAAACTAAAAAGATAAAAACCGTTTTCTTCATCCAATCACTACTAAACTACAATATTTACAAGCTTTTTCCCTACCACTATTATCTTTTTTATCTCTTTATTTTCAGTATATCTTTTGATCTTTTCATCGCTTAAGGCCTCTTTTTCAATCTCCTCTCTTTCATATGAAGAGGGAATCATTATTCTGCTTCTTACCTTTCCATTTACCTGAATTACTACCAGTTGAGTATCTTCCTTTAATGCCTCTTCTTTATACTTGGGCCATGGATGATCAATCAGATATGCATCATAACCTAACTGGCACCAGAGCTCTTCGGTTATATGAGGGACAAAGGGAGAAAGTAAGATCACCGTCTTTTCTATTGCCTCCTTTAATACTCTCCAGGCAAGTCTATCCTTTTCTGCATCGCTATTTAAAAATCTGCTTATCTCATTTACAAGCTCCATGATGGATGCAATCGCAGTGTTAAAGTGAAAACGGTCTTCAATATCTTCTGTAACCTTTTTTATAGACTGATGTGTCTTTCGGTATATGGCCTTAAGAGGCTCAGTGAGTCTATCATTTCCATCGTAGGGATCCACTGCTCTCAGTTCTTCAAGATTATCCATTACCAACTTCCAGACCCTATTTAGGAATCTGTATGAGCCTTCCACTCCCTGTTCATTCCATTCCAGTTCCTTTTCAGGTGGTGCGGCAAAGAGACAGAACATCCTAACTGTATCAGCCCCATATTTGTTAATCATATCCTCTGGATCTACGATATTCTTTTTGGATTTTGACATCTTTACAATATTTCCCATTAAGACATCTCTGCCACAACGCCTGCATCTTCCATCTTCCATCTCATCTGGATAGAGATAACCATGTTCAGGGCATTCATAGGTCTCCTTACATACCATTCCTTGAGTGAGCAAATTGGTAAAGGGTTCACTCACCTGCAGATATCCCAGGTCTCTGAGCACCCTGGTATAAAACCTGGAATAGAGAAGATGCAATATGGCATGCTCTATTCCACCGATATACTGATCCACAGGCATCCAGTATCTGACCCTGTCCTTGTCCACAGGGCCTTTATCATAATCAGGGCAGGTGTATCTATCAAAATACCAGGAAGACTCCACAAATGTATCCATGGTATCTGTCTCTCTGCGTGCCCTCTTTCCACATCGTGGACAGGTGGTCTCATAAAAGGATGGCTCATGGGGAAGGGGGGAGCCTCCATTGGGAAGCATCTGAAGCTCAAGAGGAAGCACAACAGGAAG
The DNA here is from genome assembly GCA_964440775.1 of uncultured Desulfobacteraceae bacterium. Taxonomy (GTDB): domain Bacteria; phylum Desulfobacterota; class DSM-4660; order Desulfatiglandales; family JALVMZ01; genus CAYTXJ01. Next base: position 3,227 of record CAYTXJ010000025.1, read on the forward strand.
ATCCTCTTCAGGAACAGGAACCACACCACAATCCTTACAATATATTATGGGTATGGGTGCCCCCCAGTATCTCTGCCTTGAGATATTCCAGTCCCTTATCCTGTAGTTTACAGTCTTATATCCTATTCCTTTCTCTTCCATATATTCTGCAATCTTTTCCATGGCCTCTCTATTTGGCATTCCATTAAATGGCCCTGAATTTATAAGCACACCATCCCCTTCATATGCCTCCTGCATCTCCTGCTCTTTAAGTGAGATACCTTCTGGCTGGATAACTATCCTGAGCTTCAGACCATACTTCTTTGCAAATTCAAAATCCCTCTGATCATGTGTAGGAACTGCCATTATGGCACCAGTTCCATAATCAAATAGCACAAAGTTTGCTACCCATATGGGAATTTCCTCTCCTGTAAAGGGATTTAGACAATATCTGCCAGTAAATATCCCCTCCTTTTCTGTGGTCTCGGCTGCTCTTATGTAACTGGCTACTTTAAGTGTCCTGTTGATAAATTCAAGCACCTCTCGCTCCTGAGGCATTCCTTGGATAATCTCTTTTAATAGGGGATGCTCCGGTGCAAAACACATAAAAGTGGCACCATATACCGTATCCTGCCTTGTAGTATAGACCTCTATGACCTTATCAGAACCCACTAAAGGAAATCTAATAATGGCTCCATAGCTCTTTCCTATCCAATTTCTCTGCATGGTCAATACCTTCTCTGGCCAGCCCTTTAACTCATCACAGGCATTTAGTATCTCCTCTGCATAATCGGTTATCTTAAAAAACCAGCTATCCATCTCCTTTAAAGTTACCTCTTGTTCTGGATGCCTCCAGCATCTTCCATTTTCCACCTGCTCTTTTGCAAGCACTGTCTGGCACTTATCACACCAGTTCACATAGGTCTTTTTCCTATATGCAAGCCCTCTTTCATACATCTTTAAGAATATCAATTGTTCCCATCTGTAGTATTCAGGATCACATGTGGCAAATTCCCTGTCCCAATCATAACTGAATCCCATCCTCTTTAGCTGCCTTTTCATATTGCTGATATTATCATAGGTCCATTTTGCTGGATGGACATTGTTCTCAATAGCTGCATTTTCAGCAGGGAGTCCAAATGCATCCCATCCCATAGGATGAAGCACATTCATGCCCTGCATCCTCTTATACCTGGCGACTACATCACCAATGGTGTAGTTTCGGACATGGCCCATATGTATCCTACCAGAGGGATACGGAAACATCTCCAAGAGATAGTATTTGGGCCTTTGAGGATCTTCTTCTACCTTAAATACTTTGCTGTCTTCCCATCTCTTCTGCCATCTCTGTTCAATCTCGTGGGGATTGTATTTGAATACCATCTTTCATACTCCTTAGCAAAAGATGTAAATTTATATATCTATTCATGACTGAAGTCCAGCTTCTTAAGAAGTTCATTCTTTTTTAATCTGTTATAGATGCTATCAAGCACCCCATTTATAAATGATCCCGACTCTTCTGTGCCATATTTCTTCCCTATCTCCACTGCCTCATTTATGGTTACCTTTGGAGGTATATCTTCTCTAAATAGTAGCTCATATACACCCATCCTTAGCAGATTCTTATCCACATTATTCATTCTTTCCAATCTCCAGTTAATGGATGCATTACTGATATAGGAATCAATCTTTTCTTTATTTGCTGAAACACCCATCACCAGATCTTCTGAAAATTCTCTTAATTCTTCAGGTATCTCGAAATTATTAAAGATTATCTCTATAGCATCTTCAGGATCAATATCTATAAATTCCATAAAAAAAAGAACTTTTAAAGCAAGCTCCCTTGACTTTCTCCTCTTCCCCATAAAAACCTAAACGAATTCCAAAACTACAGGCTCTTCATTAGATTTACCATCTCCATTGCAGCCATTGCGGCATCCCATCCCTTATTGCCAGCTTTTGTCCCTGCCCTCTCTATTGCCTGCTCAAGATTATCAGTGGTAAGAACTCCGAAAAGCACTGGAATTTCACTCTCTAAAGCCACTGTTGCAATTCCTTTACTGACCTCGGCCGCTATATATTCAAAATGGGGCGTGGATCCCCTAATTACTGCTCCAAGGCATATAATTGCATCAAATTTCCTACTCTTTGCCGCCTTCTTTGCAATCAAAGGTATCTCAAAAGATCCAGGAACCTTTATTATGGTTATATCAGAATCCTCTGCCCCGTGTCTTTTGAGCGCATCTAAGGCGCCTTCAGTAAGTTTCCAGGTAATAAAATCATTAAATCTGCTAACCACCAGAGCGAATCTAAAGCCCTTTGCACTTACCGAACCTTCAATAATGTTTGCCATTATCTATCCCCTTTTATTAAAATTTTTATCTTTTACAAGATTAAGTATATGCCCCAGCTTTTCACATTTACACATAAGATACTTTATATTTTCCGGCCTGGGCTCAATCTCCAGCGGAACCCTTTCAGTAATTTCAATTCCATATCCCTGAAGTCCTATGATCTTTTTGGGATTATTTGTCATGAGTCTTATCTTTCTCACTCCAAGGGCTGCAAGGATCTGGGCTCCCACACCATAATCTCTAAGGTCTGGCTTAAATCCCAGTTTTTCATTTGCCTCCACTGTATCCAGCCCTTGATCCTGAAGTGCATATGCCCTCAATTTATTTGCAAGCCCAATACCTCTGCCCTCTTGTCTGAGATACAGGATTACACCTAAACCCTCCTTTTGAACCATCTCCATTGCCTTCTGTAATTGCATTCCACAGTCACATCTATAGGATCCAAAGACATCTCCTGTAAGACACTGGGAATGGACCCTAACTAAGATCTCCTTATCAGGGCTGACCTCTCCTTTAACCAATGCTATATGTTCATAGTTATCTATCTCATTTTTAAATGCAATGGCCTTGAATTCTCCATAACGGGTAGGAAGCAGAGTCTCTGCCACCTTATGGACAAAGCTTTCATTTCTCAATCTATATGCAATAACATCTGCAACAGTAGCTATCTTAAGCCCATGCTTTTCTGCAAATATCTCAAGATCAGGCATACGGGCCATTGTCCCATCGTCCTTCATTATCTCACAGATAACAGCGGCAGGTTTAAGGCCTGCAAGGCGTGCCAGATCAACCGAACCTTCGGTCTGGCCGGCTCTGAAGAGAACCCCTCCCCTTCTTGCACGCAGTGGGAATACATGTCCAGGGCTTACAAGATCCTCTGGTTTGGCATCATCTCTTATGGCAGTCAGTATGGTATGAGCCCTGTCTGCCGCAGATATCCCAGTGGTTACTCCATGCCTGGCCTCAATGGATACGGTAAATGCGGTCTGAAAGGGAGATTGGTTGTCCTGAACCATTGGAGGCAATTTGAGTCTTTCCACTATCTCTGGAGACAGAGCCAGACATATAAGCCCCCTTCCATATTTTGCCATAAAGTTTATGGCCTCCGGAGTAACCTTTTCTGCTGCAATGCATAGATCCCCTTCATTTTCTCTATCTTCATCGTCGACCAATATGATCATCTTACCCGCTCTTAGCTCTTCCAATATATCTTCTATCTTTGATACAGGCATCTATCTTCTCCTTAAAGATATCCATATCTTTTTAATGTATCTTCTGAAATTCCCTCAGATTGAGGAATATTAGATTTTGTAAGAAACTTTTCCACATATTTTCCTATAATATCTGTTTCAATATTTACAAGATCTCCCACACCCTTTTTTAGGATATTTGTCACTTCCCCAGTCTCTGGAATTATATTGACTTCAAAGCTGTTCTCACCACAACTGTTTATGGTAAGGCTTATACCATCAACTGCAATGGATCCCTTTTCAATGATATAGCGGGATATATCCTTGGGTATCTCAAATACATATATCCAATGCCTTCCCCTATCTATCTTTTTAACTATCTTTGCTGTGCAATCCACATGCCCTGTTACCAGATGTCCTCCCAATGGTGTGCTTAAGGTGATGGCAGGTTCCATATTTACCCTATCACCCCTTTTTATCTCTTTAAGAGTGCTTCTTTTCAGGGTTTCAGAGGATATATCAAATCTAAGGACCCCTTTAGCTATATCAACAACTGTAAGACATACTCCATCAATGGAGATGCTATCTCCTCTGGAAATATCTTTAATTTCAAATTCAGGCCTTATATCAATGGATATACTATCCCCCTCTTTCCTTACCCCCACAATCTCTCCCACTCCTTTTACAATTCCAGTAAACATGAAGAGCTATCCTCTGTATTGGGGATACCCCACAATAAGGATATCATCATCAAATCTTTTAATGGTAATCCCTTTTAATATTATACAATCATTGATATATCTTGCACCTCTCCCCTGAGCAAGAGGAATACCGTCAGATCCCCCAAGCAATTTAGGAGCTAAGAATATATAACACTTATCAATCAACCCATATTTAAAAAAAGAGCCCAAGAGTCTTGAACCTCCTTCTAAGAGTAGAGAGGTTATGGAAAGCTCTCCCAGCCTCTTCAACACTTCTCTAATATCTAAAAGACCTTCCAAAAGGGGTATCTTATATATTCTTACATGTTCCCTTTCTCTCTCTTCAATTAATGAAGAGGGGGTATCTTCTCCTGTAAATATAATCGTTGGATAAGGGGTGTTCATAATTCTGCAATCTTTTGGTATGGAAAGATGAGTGTCCAGGATTACTCTTACAATCTCTTTGTCTTTTCTGTATCTTATATTCAAGAGTGGATTATCCTTAAGCACTGTCCCAATCCCTACCATTACCGCATCAACCATATATCTCAGCCTTTGAACATACCTCCTTGAAAGCTCGTTACTGATCCATTTTGAATCTCCACTACCTGTTGCGATAAATCCATCAAGGGTTATGGCTGTCTTTGAAATCACATATGGGATTCCAGTAGTTACATATTTTATGTAGGCCTCATTCAATCTTTCACACTCCTCTTCCAATACACCAACTATCACCTCTACCCCATTTTCCCTTAATCTTTCAATCCCCCCTCCCCTCACATTGGGATTGGGATCACGCATACCCACTACCACTCTCTTGATTCCACTTCTAAGGATAAGCTCTGTGCAAGGGGGCGTTCTGCCCCAGTGGTTACAGGGCTCCAAAGTTACATATAGGATATCCCCACTCTTTATACCTCCCTTCACCCCCTTTATGGCCGCTACCTCTGCATGCTCCTCCCCTGCCCTTCTGTGGTATCCCTTAGAGATGATCTTTCCATCTCTTACCACAACCGCTCCTACCATAGGATTGGGGGAAGTCTTTCCAAGACCCCTTTTTGCAAGCCTAATTGCCTCTTTCATAAAGTAAGAGCTTTGCATAACCCCTTCTTACACTGGGGGTTACACCCCCAGAGACCACTGTCATTGCGAGCGAAGCGAAGCAATCTCATCCCCCTTCTACCCCCGAACCAAGAACCATTCTCAGATTGCTTCGCAATGACAGATTCCATTTACAGCTTTTTTCTGAGAGCTTTTAAAAATTTAAAGCTCTCAAAGAGATGATCTTTCATCTTTACCTATCTTTCTCTTTTCTGGATCTGAGAATCTCCTGAAGCTCTGTCATAAACTCATTTATATCCCTAAATTGTCTGTAAACAGAGGCAAATCTTACATATGCCACCTCATCCCATTTCCTGAGCGTATTTATTACCTTTTCTCCTATCTCTTTGGTTTCAATCTCCTTTTTCCCGAGTTCCTGGAAATAGAGTTCTAAAGAATCTACAAACTCCTCAATCTTGTTTATGCTTATGGGTCTTTTTTGGCATGCCTTTTTCATTCCCTCAATTATCTTTTCTCTGCTGAATCGCTCTCTCCTTCCATCCTTCTTTATTACCATGGGAAGTATATCTTCATATCTTTCATAGGTAGTGAATCTCTTTTTACACAAAAGACATTCCCTTCTCCTTCTAATTGCCCTTCCATCCTTTGTCATCCTGGAATCTATCACCCTGTTTTGAATCTTACCACAATAGGGACATCTCAATTCTGAAATCTCCTGATCTTAATTCCTGCCTCTTTTAGCATCTCATCTGCTAAGGGATCATCATAGCCCTGTTCATAGATTATCTCTTTAATCCCTGCATTTATGAGCATCTTGGTGCATATTATACATGGCTTATTGGTGCAATAAAGCGTTGCACCTCTTATGGAAATTCCATGAAAAGCGGCCTGAATAATGGCATTCTGCTCAGCATGTAGCCCCCGGCATAATTCATGTCTCTGACCTGATGGGATAGAGGAGGCCTCCCTAAGACAACCTACCTCTTCACAGTGTCTTAAACCTGATGGAGCCCCATTATACCCGGTAGCCAAGATCCTCTTTTCTTTTACGAGCACTGCTCCCACCTTTCTTCTAAGACATGTAGACCTTTTACTTACCATTCTGGCAATTTCCATAAAGTATTCATGCCATGAGGGTCGTGCCAATTATCACACCCCAGGTATAGGACTATATTGATCGCCGTCTATAAACTCATAGATAGGAAATCGGGAGCAGAGCTCTAAGACCTCCTGTCTCTTCCTACTTAATATGTATTTATCATCAGGATGCTCAATTACTTCTGAAATTATCTTAGCTATAATCTTCATCTCTTCCTCTTTCATCCCCCGCGTGGTGAGTGCGGGAGTTCCCAGCCTTAATCCACTTGTAATCTTAGGGCCTTTATCATCAAAAGGTATGGTGTTTTTATTCGTAATGATACCAACAGAAGCCAATACCCGCTCTGCCTCAAGACCTGTAATCCCTTTAGATCTTAGATCCACCAGCACAAGATGATTATCAGTGCCTCCGCTTACAAGTTCAAATCCATATCCTCTGAGTTCCTCTGAAAGCACCTTTGCATTCTTTATCACCTGAATCTGATATCTTCTAAATTCTTCACTAAGAGCCTCTGAAAAGCAGACCGCCTTTGCCGCAATAACATGCATAAGGGGCCCCCCCTGAATGCCGGGAAAGAGTGCCTTGTCAATAGACTGGGCATATTCTCTATCACAGAGGACAAAACCCCCCCTCGGCCCTCTCAATGTCTTATGGGTGGTAGATGTGATAAGTTGTGCCCTCCCTACTGGGCTTGGATGAAGCCCTGCTGCCACAAGGCCTGCGATATGGGCCATATCCACCATGAGATATGCATTTACGTCTTGAGCAATCTGGGAGAATTTTTCAAAATCAATCTTTCTGGGATATGCACTTGCCCCTGCTATTATAAGCCTTGGCCTATGTCTCTTTGCCAGGTCATACACATGGTCATAGTCAATGAGATGGGATACACGATCCACACCATAAGAGATGCTCTTATAGAGCTTTCCAGAGAAATTCACCTGGCTTCCATGAGTAAGATGACCACCGTGGGACAATTCCATACCCAAGATCTTATCACCTGGAGAAAGCATTGCAATATATACGGCCATGTTAGCCTGAGAGCCTGAATGGGGCTGAACATTTGCGTGTTCCGCGCCAAAAAGCCTCTTAGCCCTTTCAATTGCTAAGCTCTCTGCCATATCCACATAGTCACATCCACCATAATATCTCATGGAGGGATAGCCCTCCGCATATTTATTGGTCATTATATTGGCCTGTGCTTCAATTACCGCACGAGTTGCATAATTTTCTGAGGCTATCATAATAAGTGTATTCTGTTCCCTTTCCACCTCTCCCAATATGATCCTGTAAATTTCAGGATCTATCTCTTTAAGGGACTCTGATATCAACTTATCTTTCTCCTTTTAAAGTTCTTTAAAGGCCTTAAAGACTAAGGTTGCATTTGTTCCACCAAATCCAAAGGAATTGGAAATTGCCGCCCCTATCTCTGCCTTTCTGGCCTTATTTGGAACAAAGTCAAGGTCAAGTTCGGGGTCAGGATTTTCATAATTTATAGTAGGAGGCATTATACCATCCCTTATAGCAAGCACCGTATAAATAGCCTCCACTCCTCCTGCTCCACCTAATAGATGCCCTATCATGCTCTTGGTTGAACTTATGGAAAGACGATAGGCATGCTCTCCAAATAGTCTCTTTATGGCCTTACACTCCGAAAGATCATTTAGCTTTGTGGAAGTTCCATGGGCATTTATATAATCAATCTCTTCTGGCCGAAGACCGGAATCCATCAACGCATTTTTAATACAGAGATATGCACCCTCACCATCAGGATCAGGGGCAGCTACATGATAGGCATCTGCAGAGGTGCCATAGCCTACAATCTCTGCATAGATGGGTGCATCTCTACGAAGTGCATGCCCAAGCTCTTCTAAGACCAGGATTCCAGCACCTTCTCCCATCACAAAGCCTTCTCTCCTCAGATCAAAAGGCCTGGATGCCCTCTCTGGTTCATCATTAAAAGAGGTGGCAAGGGCCTTCATAGCACAGAAACCGCCCAGTGCAAGGGGAGTTACAACCATCTCAGATCCTCCAGTTATCATCACATCCGCAATACCTTCTCTTATCATCCTAAATGCCTCACCCACGGCATGACAGCTTGCAGCACATGCGGTTTCAATGGAGAGATTTGGGCCTCTTAGGCCAAATTCTATAGCAATCTGCCCTGGTGCCATATTGGCAATCATCCCTGGGATGAAGAATGGACTTATTCTCTCAGGCCCCCTCTCCAGCAATACCTTGTGGTAATGCTCCAACATACTTAACCCACCAAGACCTGACCCTGTGATACATCCAATCCTGTGGGCATCTTCAGGACGTATCTTTAGACCTGCATCTTCAATTGCCATCCGGGCAGATGCAATAGCATAGTGGACAAATATATCAAAACGTCTTATCTGTTTTCTGTCTAACCAGTCTTCTGAATTAAAGTCTGGGATCTCACCCGCAATCTTACATGGGAAGCTCGATACATCAAATTTGGTAATCTTTCTTATTCCCGATCTTCCTGCATATATGGCATCCCGGTTTTTATCCACCCCTGTTCCCAAAGGGGTTACCATCCCCAGACCTGTTACAACAACCCTCCTTTTCATATCCTCTCCACTCCTGATAAAAGTCAAATGATCAAGCACCTATGGCCTTTTTGATATATTCAATGGCATCTTTTACTGTTACTATCTTTTCTGCCTCTTCATCAGGAACAGAGATATCAAATTCCTCCTCCATTGCCATAATGAGTTCCACCTGATCCAGAGAATCTGCACCTAAGTCATCCACAAAGGATGCCTCTGGAACCACATCTTCCTCAGGCACATTGAGCTGTTCACAGATGATCTTTATGACCCTTTCTTCAATATCTCCCATCTCCTTAGACCTCCTTATAAAAGTTTTTCAACTCCTTCCGGTTCCCCTCTTTCAGACCATAATAGACTGGAAAGCGCCCATAAGATCTTAAATCACCTCCAGTCAATGGCGCCTAAGTCAGAAACCGCCCCTCAAGGCAGTCCCTGTGGCCCTGGATATGGAGGCCTCTCCAGGGCATATGATGAGGGTTGTTGTCACCATACTATGGCATATATATACCGCCATTTACATGAATGGTCTGACCTGTTATATAGCTTGCACCTTCAGAGCAGAGCCACCATACCACCTCTGCCACCTCCTCAGGTCTTCCCATCCTTTGCAAAGGGATCTGTGAGAGAAACTGCTCCTTGATCTTCTCAGGGACAGAGGCAGTCATCTCAGTATCAATAAGTCCAGGGGCTACCGCATTTACCCGTATGCCGCGCACTGCCAATTCCCTTGCCAAGGTCTTGGTAAGGCCAAGGAGTGCGGCCTTACTGGCAGAATAATTGGCCTGCCCAGTATTTCCTACCACTCCACTAAGACTAGATATATTAACGATCCAGCCCCTTCTCTGCTTAATCATGCCCCTGATCACTGCCTTTGTGCAATTAAAGGCACCCTTCAGATTCACCGATATCACCCTATCCCATAGTGTCTCATCCATTCTCATAAAGAGGGAATCACCTGTAATTCCTGCATTATTAATCAGGACATCTACCCTGTTAAACTTGAATATAATATCTTTAAAAAATCTATCTACCTGTTCAAAATCTGAGACATCCACCTTTTTTGATGCCGCTTCAACCCCATATTCGGCCAATATTCTGAGTGTCTCTTCTGAATCACTATCATCTTTGTCATTATGGCAGATGACAATTGTATCCCCCTCCTTTGCAAACCTGATTGCCACAGCCCTTCCTATACCCTTAGATCCCCCTGTGATAACTACTACTCTTCTATCCATAAGATATTATTCCTCTTCTATCTCCAAGATCTTTCTACCTTTATATGTGCCACAATTAAGACATACCCTATGAGGAAGAACCGGTTCATGGCATTGGGGACAATATACCACATTGGGTGGTTTAAAATGGTGATGGGATCTTCGCGTATCCCTTCTGGATCTTGATGTCTTCTTCTTAGGCACAGCCATAATTACATCTCTCCTTTCATAGACTTCTCAATTTCCCTTTAAGAGCGGCCAGTTTCTGAAATGCAGGATGCCCGGTGGGTCTTGTGCATCCACAATCTCTTATATTCAGATTCTCTCCACATACAGGACAAAGGCCTTTACATTGCTCAGTGCAGAGATTCTTAAAGGGTATGGACAAAAATATCTGCTCCCTAAGTAGATTATTCAACTCTAACTCTTTTCCCTGAATATAGTGGATGTCAAGATCCCCTTCTGAAAGCTCTGCCTCTTCTATGTCTTTAATATCCGTGATCTTTTCTAGATATAGCTTAAATGGTGAGGATATGGGATGACTAAATCTTTCAAGACATCTGTCGCATGAAAGTAACAGGACGCCCTCCATCTTTCCATCCACTACAAAATGACTTCCCGCTTTATATATACTCACAGACACTTCTATCTCTGATTCTATATCGATGAAAGGCTCCTCTGGTGCCACCTTATGCCACCAACTGCTATCAAGGAAAAATGAAAAGTCTTTCCCTCTTTCATCTATGGAGGTTAAATCCACTAACATGACTTTTTACCTAAATGTATTAAATTTCCCGCACATCTAAAAATGTGCGGGTATATAAGAATGCATTATACATATCTATAAATCTCTATTTGTCAAGGTTATTAAATCCTAAATTAGATAAATAGAGCCCTTGCTAAGACCTTTTTTACCTCCTTAAGCTTAATCCCTTCGATTCCATAAAATATTAAAAATATCTGAGGAATTCTTCTAAGCAAATTTAGATCTTCCATTGCCTCCTGGATACTCAATTTTCCTCTTATATCATAAAAATCCTTTAGCCTTAAAAAGACCCTATATATGAATTCCTCTCTACCATCTCTTTTTATTATCTTTTTATCTGAAATGAGCTCCAGTAGCCTACATAGAGGAGGTATATATCTTTTAATCATCCTATAATTATAGTAACATGCATCTCTTTCGTCCTTAAATCTACGGGGTGCGAATCTCTCAATCTTTTTTATGAAGAGATCCAGCTCCTCCTCTGATCCAGAAATAGGTGACTCTCTCCTTTTAAATATCCTCTTTAACATAGTTAAAATTTAACTTAATTAAGTATTAAGAATCAAGTATAAAAAAGTAAAATGAATATCTAAAGAGATCTGCCGATTATATTAGAGGGGTTATTATGAAGATGAAGTTAATTATCTTTATCCTTTTATTATCCTATATATATGCATCAGTCTCTTATGCCCTAAGTGCAGAAGAGATTATAAGACTTAAACAGGCAGATGTGGGAGAGAAGCTCCTGCTTGAACTTGAAAGAACAGATGCCATAATGCAGGGGGTTATTAGTGTAGGAGAGATTATAAAGCTCAAAAAGGCCGGATTATCTGATGAATTCATAATTAAAAAGATAAGGGTAAGTGGCGCTGATATAACTGAAAAGTCCAGGTATGAGATGGAACTAAGAGAGATGGAACATAGAATACAGCTGGCTGAAGTGGCTCTCAAAGAGAAGGAGAGGCAGATCCAACAGCTAAGACTTCACCTTAAGGTAATCTCATCATATCTATTGAATTTTATTACCAATAAAGAGATATTAAAGATTGTGGAAAAAGGTAAGATATCTGGAAGCGACTATAAAGAGATAGTTAAATTGCTAAAAGAGCTTGCTCTTGGAAAGGAATCTGTTGATAAGAAGGTAGAGATTAAAAAAGATATAACCTTAAAATCGGAGCCATCATCTTCTTCAGGCTCTATACCAATGGAGATCCATATAATAAAAGAGGTGGATTAGGATAGAAATTTCCCTATCTTTTCTGGGAGATGATCAAAGGAGCCATTTGACATAAATATAACCACATCTCCAGTTCTTAGTGCTGACTTTAGAAATTTAAAGATCTTTTTTGAAGTTGGAATATATAGGGCCTCCTTTCCTTTAGATCTTAAGCGATTTACCAAAAGTTCAGATGAAAATCTCTCACCCTCAGGAATGTCATCTTTTCTGTAGGGGTCAGGGATCAAAGTAATATCTGCCTTATCAAAAGAATCTATATAATCCTTTTGGAATATACCCCTTCTACTTGTATTTGACCTTGGTTCAAATACGGCTATAATCCTCCTTCCTCTAAATCTATCTGACACCGCCTTAATGGTCTCTCTTACCTCTGTTGGATGATGTGCAAAATCATCAATTATGGTTATTCCCCTACCCTCTCCAACCACTTCCTGTCTTCTTCTGACCCCCAAAAAGCTCTCCATTGCCTCTTTAAACAGGAATTCTGGTATTTCCAGATATCCACACAATGCAGCCACTGCTGTAATATTTGTTATATTATGTATCCCATACAGAGAGGATTTAACCTTAGAGTATAGCCTTCCATCTTTATATATATTGAAAAGAGAGTAATTGTTTTTAATTCCTAAGTATTTAAAATACCAACTATTTTTGTTACTTATCCCATATGTTATGGTTTTGCATACGGCCTCTTTTGCTACCTCTCTTATATTTTTATCTTCTCCGTTTAAGATAAGAACTCCCTCTTTGGGTGTATCTCTAAGCAGCATTCTGAACCCCTCTTTTATGCTTTCAAGATCCTGATAGATATCTGCATGGTCAAATTCAATTGAGGTAAGAATGACAATCTGGGGCATATAGTCTAAGAATTTTGGCCTTTTTTGAAAAAAGGCGCTATCATATTCATCACCTTCAATTATAAAATAGGGGGAATCTTCCACTCTGAAATGAAAAGGAAAGTTTTTGGGCACACCCCCTATAAAAAAGCCCGGGGAATATCCTGCACACTCCAATGCCCAGGAACACAGAGATGAGGTTGTGGTCTTTCCATGGGTTCCACATATTATAATTGAAAACCTATCCTTAAGGAATATCTCCTTTATAGCCTGTGACATAGAAAGATAGGGTATTTTTAATTTGGATAGTTGCTCTACCTCAGGATTTTCCCTTCTAATCACATTTCCAACAATTGCAAGATGGGGTCTGTCTTTTAAATTATTATGCCCATAACCGCTGTAAACCTTAATAGATAGTCTCTCTAAGATTCCCTTTGAAGGCTCATATAGGACTGAGTCAGATCCAGTAACCCTCTTTCCAATATATTTTAACATACCTGCCAGGGCAGACATGCCCACACCACCTATTCCCATAAGATGAACATGTTGAAAATCTTGAGGTAGGAAGTTTAGCTTAGGATCAAGCGGAAGATACATATCTTCTATGGAACTTCTCTCTTTCATCTGATATACCCAATTTATAAAGAATAATTAGATGAATATAAAAACACAATTAAAAATTTTAAAAGAGGGTATTGAATATGTTATTCTATCTAAAAAAGATCATAACACCCTTTTTAATGCCACCTGGGATATTTATCCCCCTCCTTATCCTATCTTTTATCTATGCCTTTAAGAAGAGTAAAAAAGTGGCAATCTTTAACTTAATTATTGCTACTCTTATTTGGGCACTTTCCATTACACCTGTATCTGACTTAATGCTATCTGGCCTTGAAAAGGGGCTTAGATTTCCCCAAGATCCCTTGGCAGACTGTATTGTGCTTCTGGGAGGTGGCATAATTGACGATGTTTCGGATATGACAGGGACAGGGATTCCAACCTTAGAAATGCAGGGGAGGATCCTTACCTGTGTAAGAGCATTTAGAAAGTTCCATATTCCCATAATTATAAGCGGGGGGCAGCCCTTTAAGAAGAGGACACCTGAATATGTGATTGTAAGGAGATTCCTTTTGGACCTTGGGGTGCCAGATTCTATGATCATAGCTGAAAAGAGAAGTAAAGACACATGGGAGAATGCCAGGTATTCTGCATTAATCTGTAAAGAGAAGGGATTTAAAAAGGCACTTTTAATTACATCTGCATATCATATGAAAAGGGCCATATTTTGCTTTAAGAGGGCAGGTATGGATATTATTCCATTTCCTGCTAATTTTTTTACCTCTAAAGATAAAGAGTATATCTGGAAAGACTTTTTACCACATAATTTTTTAAATACATATCGTGCAATACATGAGTACCTGGGTATAATGTTTTATAAGATAAAGTAATGTGATATTAATTGTGTTTGAGGAGGTAAGGGAGGATCAGATCTTTAAAGAGATTGTGATGAGAGCTTTGAATTTTTCAAAGCTCTCAGAAAAAGGCTGTAAATGGAATCTGTCATTGCGAAGCAATCTGAGAATGGTTCTTGGCTCGTGGTTCGGGGGTAGAAGGGGGATGAGATTGCTTCGCTTCGCTCGCAATGACAGGGGTCGCAGTGTAAAACCGGGGTTATGTAAAGCTCTCTGTGATGGTATTTAATGCCGATTGAATTTTCTTTGTTTGATTTTATCATTATTATAGTTTAGAGGGTCTTGAGGGTTAAGCCAATGGGATATCTGGTTGGTGGTATAATACTCTTTTTGATAATGATAGGGGTGTGGTCATTAGTTAGTATCCTTCATCCACACGTGGAGCATCCAAGCGGAAAGGCCAAGCTGACTGGTGCGTGTGGGGATACTATGGAAATCTGTTTGAGGTTTAAAGATAACAAGGTGGTGGAAAGCTCTTACTGGACAGATGGGTGTATGTATAGCCTTAATTGTGTGTTTATGGCAGCAGAACTCTCTAAGGGGAAGGGTCCTGATGAGATAATTGAGATAGACTCATCCCATATTGAAGAGGCCCTGGGGGGATTACCCGATACCCACAAACACTGTGCAATGCTTGCTTTAGAGACCCTTCATGCGGCAGTGGAAGACTATATAAAAAAACAGGTATCTTCTAAAACCTAAGTTTGACAGTTAGTAGTTAAAAATTTACTGATTTTTGGGTTGCACATCTAAATAAATCAATAAGTTAGGTCATTTTATATCTTCGGTCGGGTGATATTTGTGTGTGAAAAAAGAGGGGAAAGCCTTTTAAATCAATTAGATATAAAAGAACCACCCTTGATATTAGAGACATAGAGTGTAGTTAAAATACCTTTTACACAAATTTTCCCTTAACTATATGATCTTACAGAATATTTACCTATTTCTTTACACTATCAACTGTCAAACATAAGTAATAATTTATTTGATAGTCTTAAGGAAGTAGGTGACATATGAGATAAAAAGGGGTATTCTGAAATCTATAGAGAGTGGACACCAGAAAGAGGGGTGAGGAAAGGATGAAAATGAATAAGTATTTTGAGGGGGTGAGAAGGAGGCATCTGAGATATTTCGAGAGCACAAGATAAGTCAGACAATATAGATAGATTTTCAGAGGGGCAAGAAGGCTCAAGAAACCGAAGAGCTATTAGGGAGAAGGCAGAGGTCCTTTATTAGAAGAGATAGGGCAACTTTATGGAGAGAGGAGATATTTACAAGCTTATGATAATTGAAGAAAAGACAGGCAGATGGATCGAAGCAGACTACAACAAGCTATATACCCGCAGCGAATTGGGATATATTTTGTCTTAGGAAAATTCACTTTGTCCTTCCTAATATGTGTATCTATTATTGCCAATCTACTTGTGGTGGGCTGCGCACCGAGGAAAAGGAAGACACTTATTGATAGGGTCTACGAGCTTGATCCATTTGGGCGGTTGTTTGTACATCCGGATCTCAAAAAAGCCCCGCCAAAGACCATAGCGGTCCTCCCTTTTAAGACTCTTGTTGGAGAGGGCCGTATTGAAGGAAGTCAACGGCTCCTTG
Source organism: uncultured Desulfobacteraceae bacterium (assembly GCA_964440775.1). Lineage (GTDB taxonomy): Bacteria > Desulfobacterota > DSM-4660 > Desulfatiglandales > JALVMZ01 > CAYTXJ01. The sequence continues at coordinate 19,318 of CAYTXJ010000025.1, forward strand.
CTATGTTTTGGCATAAGAAAAAGATCACCCATGCGAGTATAGCTTCGCAAATGAGGATTGCCTTCTTCGGACAGTTATCTCAGCGAAGATTCCGTCTGATTCACCCTGATGAGGTGGATCAGATATTGGCTATTCATAATATTTCAGGCTTTGAGCAGATCAAGACAACGTCGGTTTTAAAACTCGGTAAATTCCTGGATGTGGACGCTGTGATATTTGGATATGTAAAAGACTTTGATTATTATTACGGATTCCTATATACCCAGTTGGCTGTAGGACTTAGGTTGGAAATGTACTCTACCAAAACCGGTAAACTTCTATGGAGCTTCAATGATACTCGCCGGAATCACACAGTACGGGTGGCCCTCGACCCTATTTCTCTTACTGTTGGACTTTTCCAGGCTATTTTCTCCTTGCGTGGAATAAATATGACAAGGCAAATGGATGAAATATGCCGGGAAGCAGTGGCCACTATTCCGCCTGTGGACAGCCTCAAAAAGCTGAAGCTCAGGACAAACCATGGGGATCCTAACACAAACACAACGGAAGAATGCTTTTAGTTTGGCAAACAAACTATCATCAAGTTCCCCTTGGTCGAGCGATCCTATGGCTCGTTTGCACTATTTTTTGCAGCTTCTATTGTGCCCTTATGTTTATTAAAAAGATCTATGGTCAATTTATAATATGCTTTCCATGGTGGAGGCATCTTTTAGGAGTCTCAAATCTGAGCTTTCAATAAGGCCTATTTACCACCGCATAGACAAAAGAATAAAGGGGCACATATTTACAACCCTTCTGGCATATCATTTATAACCTCCAAAAACAATAAGACCATATATCTTAGAATTGCATCTCAACCCGAGGAGACCTTTGCATAACCCCTTTTTACACTGGGGGTTACACCCCCTTCCAGGTCGGAGACCACTCCAGGGCGGAGACCAGACCCCTGTCATTGCGAGCGAAGCGAAGCAACATGTCATTGCGAAGCTCCGAAGGAGCTGAAGCAATCTAAGAAC
>CAYTXJ010000026.1:0-20199 GCA_964440775.1 uncultured Desulfobacteraceae bacterium
CCTTTTCCACTTCCATTTGGGCCAAAAAATAGAATGTTCATGTGCCTACCTCCTAAACTTTATACATAATTTGAGCCTGTTATGGGGTTAACATAAAGGTCTTACAAATGTCAAGCTGACTCAATTAACGAGGATGGTTTAAAAATTCATAAAATAGCTCTTTTGGATCCTTAAGTAAAAAACCTCTGTTTTTACAGTTAGATTCACAGAACTTTATCCTCTTTTTAGTTTCAAGGAGCTCTCTTTTCCTTGCAAAGGCAAAAGGGGTGGGATCTGAGCTATGGGTTCTAAGGGATATGGGAGTGAGATGATCGCTGATAATCATAATGGAAAAATCTTCCATCCTCTCTATCAGCCCTTCAAGCACAGGCCCAACAATAAATCTATCAAACCGTTCTATGGCATCTATTTTGAGTGCAGGATCTCCGGCATGCCCAGCTTCATCAGGTGCCTCTAAGTGTAATATCAGCAGATCATTTCTTTCTATGTTTTCAAAAAGCGCACTTACCTTCCCTCTATAATTGGTATCAATATATCCTGTTGCACCTCTTACATGTATTGGAGTAAGACCAGCAGCTATTCCAAGCCCCTTTACCAGATCCACTGCTGAAATTACCACACCTCCTATCCCATATCCATCTCTTAAGGTGGGCATATTGGGTCTTCTGCCCTCCCCCCATAGCCATATGGAATTTGCCTCTAAAAGCCCTTTATTCCTGCGACTCAGGTTAACTGGATGATTATTTAGTATCTTCCATGAATTCCAGATCAGTTCGCCTACTTCAGTCTCTCTTATATCTTCAAGGTATGAGCTTACATCCTTACCTAAGAGGTCATGAGGGGGGATGGTCTTTGGAATCTCTCTAATATTATTCCAAATAAGTATATGCCTATATGCCACTCCTTTGAATATGGATATGGAATCATTATGGATATCTTCCCTAAGTGCCTCAATAAGTGGATATGCCTCCTCATTGGATATATCTCCTGCGCTATGACTCATCATCACAATCTCTGAAGATGATCTGTGGGAAAGGGATACCAGATTCATTCTAAATACTGTGTCATTTTCATTAAGTGTGATACCCTGGCTTAATGCCTCAAAGGGAGCTCTGCCATTGTAATAGATCTTTGGATCATAGCCAAGGATACTCATTATGGCGATATCGCTACCAGGGTGTATTCCCTCTGGAATGGTATGCACCAAGCCACAGCGGACAGATGCGATCCTATCCATATTGGGGGTATTTGCCACTTCAAGGGGGGTCTTACCATTTAGCTCTTCTAAGGGATAATCCCCCATTCCATCTCCAATAAGGATAATATATCTCTTATCTGTCCCCATCTCTATCCTTCCTCCACCCTGATCATCACAGTGGGATCGGTAAGCACATCAAGAGCGTCAATTTCTGAAAGGGCATCTTTAATATCCCTTTCTCTTGCTTCATGGGTAAGCATCACCACCGGGACAGATCCCCCAAACCTTCTTCCTTTCTGAATAACAGAATGGATACTTATCCCATGACTACCCAGTATGCCTGATATCTTTGAAAGCACACCGGGCCTATCTATAACAGAGAATCTGAAATAATACACGCTCTGTAGCTCATCCATGTCCTGTATCCTGATATCCTCAATGAAAGGCCTGAAATGAGCAAGGGGGGGTAGAAAAGAGTTTGTCCCAGACCTTATTATCCTTGAAATATTAATAATATCAGCTACAACAGCACTTCCTGTTGGCCTTGCCCCTGCTCCCATTCCCCAATACAGATTTGGGCCTAAGAAGTCCCCTTCAAGATATATTGCATTAAAGGCACCATCTACCTTTGCCATTATATGATCCTTAGGTATCATACATGGATGCACCCTTGCCTGTATCTCATTATCTATGATCTTTGATATGGCAAGCAGTTTAATCCTATAGCCAAACTCTCCTGCATATCTTATATCATCTTCAGTAATCTTTGATATGCCTTCTCTATAAATCGCTTTAAAGGGCATGGGAATTCCAAATGCAAGGGAGGTGAGGATTGCAAGCTTATGTGCCGCATCGGTTCCGTCCACATCCAAGGTAGGGGGATCTTCTGCATATCCAAGCCGTATGGCCTCATTGACAGCCTTTTCATATGAAATACCCTCATCTGTCATACGACTTAGTATATAGTTAGAGGTTCCATTAAGTATCCCCCTTATTGACTTTATTCGATTTGAACAGATTCCCTCTTTTAGTGCCTTTATAATAGGGATTCCACCTGCAACAGATGCCTCAAAGCCTATACTTACCCCCTTGAGCTGTGCCAGTTCAAATATCTCCTTTCCATATTCAGCCAGTAAGGCCTTATTTGCGGTCACCACATGCTTTCCCTCTGATATGGCTCCCAGGATATACTCCTTTGCATGGTCAGTACCTCCTATAAGTTCCGCCACAATATGTATATCAGGGTCATTTATCAGCTCCCAGGCATCCTTTGTAAGAAGGGGTTTCTGTATATCAATGGGTCTTGATCTTTCAAGGTCAATATCTGCCACCTTTTTTAGATGTAGCTTACATCCTATCCTGCTATTTATTAATTCCCTGTTTTTAAGCAGTATCTCAATGGTTCCGGCTCCCACAGTTCCAAAACCTATTATTCCAACATTTATTACATCCAATCCTGACCTCCACCAATCAAAGAATCTGTTTTATACCCCTTATTGCCTGACGGATCCTATGGGGATTTTCTACTAAGGCAAAACGGACATAACCGTCCCCATACTCTCCAAATCCTTTACCTGGGGCTACAGCCACCTTGGCCTTAGTAAGTAAAAGTTTTGAAAATTCCACTGATCCTATCTTTTGAAAAGGCTCAGGTATCCTTGCCCAGACAAACATGGTTGCCTTTGGTCTTTCCACATACCATCCGATCCTGTTAAGCCCATTGACTAAGGTATCCCTTCTCTTTCTATATGCCTCAACTATCTCCTCTACGCATCCATAGGGGCCATTGAGAGCGATAATAGATGCTATCTGAATAGGCTGGAATATACCATAGTCAAGATAGCTCTTGATCCTTTTAAGGGCAAATATCATATCCCTGTTTCCCACACAAAAACCCACCCTCCAGCCAGGCATGGAATAGCTCTTTGAAAGGCTAAAGAATTCCACAGCTATATCCTTTGCACCCGGAACCTGCATAAGACTTGGGGGGCGGTAATTGTCAAAAACCAGATCTGCGTATGCAAAATCGTGTATTAAGAGGATATTATGGTCTTTGCAGAAATCAACCACCTTTTCAAAAAACTCATGGTCTACCACATTGGTGGTGGGATTGTGCGGATAAGAGATAATAAGCATCTTGGGATTAGGCCAGGTCTGTTTTGTGGCTATTATAAGATCTTCAAAGAAATCCCTATCAGGTCCTATGGGGATGCTCCGAAGATCTCCTCCTGCAATAATAGGAGCATATTGATGTATGGGATATGTGGGATTGGGGGCAAATACCACATCCCCTGGGCCTATGATTGCAAGGACCAGATGGGAAAGTCCCTCTTTTGCACCAATGGTAACTATGGCCTCTGTTTCAGGGTCAATATCCACATCAAATCTTCTCTTATACCAGTTTGAGATTGCCTCTCTTAACTTTCTGATTCCAGCAGAGGCAGAGTAGCGATGATTTTTCCCCTTTTTTGCTGCATCAATAAGCTTGTCAACAATATGCTTGGGAGTGGGAATATTGGGATTTCCCATTCCAAGATCAATGATATCTTCTCCCTTTCTTCTCAGCTCAAGTTTAAGGGAATCAATGGTGCTAAATATATATGGAGGTAATCTGCTAAGCCTTCTAAATTGCATCTCTCCGCTCCTTTAAAAAATATATAAATTGTTTTTTACAGGATCTGGATTCTTTGGTAAATATAAAAAAATCTTTGGGGGAGAAAGTGTATGCTATTTAATAGAAAGGATATAAGGGGCGAACTTGAAAAAGAGGGATTTAAGAACTTAGGTAATATATTCTGGAATGCTCCAACCCCAATTCTATATGAAGAGGCAATCAGAAGGAGAGAAGGGCATCTTGCGCATCTTGGCCCTCTGGTAGTGAGAACCGGGCATCATGTGGGTAGATCCCCAAAAGACCGATTTATTGTAAGAGAGCCTTCAAGCATGGAAAAGGTCTGGTGGGGGGATGTAAATATAGGGATTGAAGAGGATCGGTTTAATAACCTCCTCTATAGGCTTCAGGCATATCTTCAGACAAAAGATATATTTGTACAGGACTGCTATGCAGGAGCTGATCCTAAATACAGGATACCTGTAAGGGTGATCACTGAGACAGCCTGGCATAATCTCTTTGCAAGAGACATGTTTATACAGATGAAGAATGAAGAGGAGATAGAGACCCATAAGCCTAAGTTCACTGTGATACATTCTCCCAGGTTTCACGCCCTGCCTGAGCTGGATGGAACAACATCTGAGGCATTTATTCTGCTTCACCTTGGAAGAAATCTGGTCTTAATAGGTGGAACCAGCTATGCAGGGGAGATAAAAAAGTCCATCTTTACCATGCTAAATTATGTCTATCCCCAGGAAGAGGTGCTTTCAATGCATTGCTCTGTAAATATGTCAGAGGATGGGGAGGATGTGGCGGTTTTTTTTGGGCTCTCTGGCACAGGCAAGACCACCCTTTCATCAACCCCAGACAGAATCCTCATTGGGGATGATGAACATGGATGGAGTGAAAATGGGGTATTTAATTTTGAAGGTGGTTGCTATGCAAAGGTAATAAGGCTTTCAAAAGAGGATGAGCCAGAGATATATGAATGCACAAGGAGGTTTGGGACTATCCTTGAAAATGTGAGTATGGATCTCATAAGTCGCAGACTGGATCTAAATGACGACTCTCTTACTGAGAATACCCGTGCTGCTTATCCCATCTCCCACCTTCCCAATGCCACCAGAAAAGGAATGTGTGGTCATCCAAAGAACGTGATAATGCTTACCTATGATGCATTTGGGGTTATGCCTCCTGTTGTAAGACTGAGCACTGGGCAGGCCGTCTTTCACTTTTTAAGTGGATATACAGCAAAGGTGGCAGGAACAGAGATAGGGGTAAAGGAGCCACAGGCAACATTTAGTGCCTGCTTTGGTGCACCCTTTATGGCACTTCCTCCATCTGTCTATGCCCGGCTTTTTATGGAAAAGATAAAGAGGCATAATGTTCAGTGCTGGCTCATAAATACAGGGACAATAGGAGATCCATATGGGAAGACCAAGAGAATAAGCATTGAATTTACAAGGAAGATAGTAAGGGCTGTATTAAATAATGAATTTGAAGGGATAGGCTTTAAGGATGATCCCATATTTGGATTTCAGATTCCAGAAGGGTGCGAGGGGATAGATAGTAATATATTGGATCCCAGAAGATGCACAACTGATCTTGAAGACTATGAAAAGAGGGCTAAAAGACTTGCTAAGGATTTTATTTCAAACTTTAAGGCATATGAAAAGGAGGTTCCAGAAGAGGTATTGGCAGCTAAACCAAGACTATGACTACTGCTTCCATCCATGAACTCCAATGAGATCCACAAATCTGCACCCCCCAAGATTTGTCTCTTTAAAGCCGCCTTTCCTCTTTACAAGCTTTATTAGTTCTTGGCTGTATTTCCCTCCCACTGGAATAACCAATCTTCCCCCTTCCTTTAGCTGATCCATAAGTGGAGGGGGAATCCTTGGGGCTCCTGCTGTAACTATTATGGCATCATAGGGGGCAAATTCTTCCCAACCCAAGGTGCCATCATAGGCCTTAAAAAAGATGTTATCATAGCCTAACTCTGATAGCACCGCTTTTGCCTTATCAAGCAATGGGGCAATCCTTTCAATAGTATAGACCGTATCAGAGAGCTCCGCTAAGATAGCTGTCTGATATCCGCTTCCAGTTCCGATCTCTAAGGTCTTCTCATCCCCTCTTAGCTCCAAGGCCTCTGTCATTAATGCCACCATATAGGGCTGGGATATGGTCTGATCATGATCAATGGGAAGGGGATGGTCATCATAGGCCTCATTCCAGAGGGATCTCTCCACAAAGAGGTGTCTTGGAACCTTTCTCATCGCCTCAATTACACGTCTGTTCCTAATCCCTCTTGTAATTATCTGAGTATCTACCATCCTCTTTCGCATTTCTCTAAATTCGTCCATACAGATGGCATTCCTTTTAGGTCAATATTTAAGCCTACTTAGATATTGGAGACTGGGCCAGAGATCCTCTTCTCTATGGGGTTCTAATGTGATTGCCCCAATGTCTATTCTATGCATTTTAATAAGATTAAAGAGCTCTTTAAAATTGATCTTTCCTGCTCCCAATGCCCTATGATGATCTTGGCTTCCGTCATTGTCGTGGAGATGAAGCTGTCTAATAAGAGGAGAAAGAGATAATACCCATTCCCTTAGAGGAACTCTGCTAAAGACACTTAGATGCCCTACATCTAAGCATATGCCTATATTATCCTCTCCTATGTATTGAATCAGAGTGGAAAGCTCTTGGGGGGTCTTTTCAAATACATTTTCAATATTCATCCATACTCCTTCCTTCCTGAGAGATCTGGATATCCATCTCCAGAAATCTAGGCTTTCCTTTAACCATTGCTCCCTCATACCCCAATATCTCTTTTCGTCCCAGCCGCTATGAAATACAGCTACCTTGGGCCTTAGAATCGGAATCAGATATATAAACTGCTCTAATCTTTTCCTTGAGGCCTTTCTTATCTCTGGTTCAGGAGAACCCAAAGAGAGATCCATAAATGGTGCATGAAGAGTTACCTTTAGATTGGCAGATCTCAACACACGTGCAATATCTCTAAAATCTTCAATGGAATAGGTATCAAGGCACACACCATCAATTCCGATCTCAGGGTTTATCTTATATCTTAAAACCAGATCAAGATACCTCTCTTTTAAGAGAGAAAAAGGGCAATTTACATACAGAATCTCTTTCAGGCTATCCATAGATTGCCTTCTTGACAATATGTAACTTTTCAAGTCTTAATAATACGAAAAGGTGTATTAATCAAGTCCATAGGGGGATAGAGATGAGGTCCTATCTTATAGATGAGATACTTCCCTCTGATATGAAAAAGATAGATGAATACCTAAGGGAAAGGGCTATTCCATCAAATATCAAAGGGATCTTCTGGGTGGAGATGCCTGAAGATAGGCTCACCCAGCTCCAATCAGATCATAAGGGATGCAGACCCCATGTATTTGCAGTGGAGCTTGGAGACAACTGGGTAAAGATGGAGTTTTTAATCAGAAATCTCAAGCATATGAGGTGCAATTGCGGTGGATATTGCACCACGTATCAGAGGGAATATATAATGGAATTTGCCGATAATATGATCCGCTCTTTAAATATCAGGACATAAGATTATTATCTTTCAAAGAGTTCTTTCCTTATCTCCTCTTTTATTGTCAAAGATGCCTTTTTGTCACCCAAAAGTCCTACCCTTATGCCTACCTGAGTCTCTTGGGATGAGATATACTTAAATGATATATTGATGGGTTCATTGTCTAATCCCACCGCTTTGATATTTCCTGAGGTAAGCCCATGTTTTGAACTTTTTATCTTGATCTTAATTCTTTTTAAAGTCCTGAAAGTAGCATCCCATGTATCCATGAAAGGGGCCTGATATATGACAATGAGCTTTCCTTCATAGTATTTATATCCCACAATACCCATAGCTGTTCCCGCTATAAAACCCGCTCCCACAGCACATCCTGCCAAAGATAGGATCACAAACAGGATTAAGGGCTTCTTATATACCTTCATGGATTCACTCCTCCTTGGTCTAAGATAAAGAGTTAACTTTTATATATCCTCTATAGCCCAAGTTCAAGTCTTTCCAGATTACAATATCTCTTCACTGAGACCTTTGAAAAATTCAAGGCTCTCACTTCAGTAGCTTCAGCAGATCTTGAAGCTCATACCTTAAATATCTAATAAATTCTTTAAGATCCTCTTCTCTCAGTCTCTCCTTAAGCCTCTTCTTTGCACCTTCAATGGTAAGTCTCTCTTCATAAAGAAGCCTCTTTATCTCTAAGATAAGCTCTACATCCTTCCTTTCATAGGTTCTGTGCTTGGAATCAGCCCTCTTTGGTCTTATCTGAGGAAATTCACTCTCCCAAAACCTCAAGACATACGGTTTTACACCCACAATACGGCTCACTTCACCAATTCTGAAGTATCGCTTATCTTCAGGTATCTTACATCTATGCTTCCCTAAGCCTTCCACCCAATTCCTTTTGGATGCCCTGAATTATTCTGTTGTGCACCTGATCAACTTCACTTCCATCCAGAGTCCGCTTAGAGGACCTATATACAATCCTGAATGCAAGGGCCTTATATCCCTGGGGGATCTTACCTCCTTCAAACATGTCAAAGACCCTGACAGATTCAACGATCTCCCCACCCACCTTCTGTATCAACTCTCTTACCGTATCACTTCTTATCTCCTTCTTTAAAACCACGGAAAGATCCCTCCATACCGCTGGATATCTGGGAAGTGGAGAAAAGCTCTTCTCAACACCCCTTCCCTTTAAAAGCTCTAAGAGATTGAGCTGCAAAACATAAAAGGGAATCTCCTCCATATCAAAGGCCTGCATCACCTCAGTAGAGATTCTACCCATATCACCTACAATCCTGTCCCTATCCAAAAGGATAGAGACACTGTATTGTGCATACCAGGGAAAGTCTGATATATCAATAAAATATTTTGAAATTCCAATACATTTTAATAAAAGTTCAACTATTCCTTTAATATCATAGAAATCCACATCCCTCTCTTCACCATACCATTCCTTTTGCTGATATCTGCCTGTAATTGCCACTATAAGTGAGGGGATCTCATCAGGAAGTGGCTGATCTTTTCTCTTAAAGAAGACATTTCCCAGTTCAAATAGTCTGAGGTTCCTCTCTCCTTGGTTTATATTTCTCTTTACAGTGTCAATAATTCCTGGAAGAAGGGTGGTCCTAAGTATGCCCTGTTCTGAACTTAGGGGATTTTTTAGCTCCATATAGGATCTGAGGGGGCTTTGTTGAGGAATATGTAGATAGTCTAAGTAGCTTGGGCTTATAAAGGAATATGTGATAGCTTCAGATATTCCACAGCCTATGAGTATATCCTTTATCTCTTCATATATCTTTTGCTCAGGTCTTTCCTTAAATTGGGTTCTCCTTATATGGGGAAATGTTGTGGGAATACTATCATATCCTTTGAGCCTTGCAATCTCCTCCATGAGATCTACTTCCCTATCTATATCCACTCTATAGCTTGGTGGAATGACCTCAATGAATTCATTATCAATCTCTTTTACCTTCATCCTCAGGGATCTTAGATACCTAATTAATTCATCCCTTTTAAGCTCTGTTCCAAGAAGGGCATTTGTCTTATGGATGCTTAGCCTTATGGGGACTATCTTCCTCTTTTTAGGATAGTTGTCTATTATTCCCTTTGCTACCTTTCCTCCTGCATATCTTCTAATTAAAAACATTGCCCTCTTTAATGCCCTCGTGACTCCATCTATATCCACTCCCCTTTCAAACCTATAAGATGCCTCTGTAGAGATTCCTAAGGACTTTGCCCCCCTTCTAATAGTTATGGGGTCAAAGAAGGCACTTTCAATAAGCACATCCTGAGATCCTTCAAATATCTCAGAATTCAGCCCTCCCATGATGCCTGCAATGGCAACAGATCTTTCTGCATCGCATATCATAAGCACGCCTTCATTCAACCTGTGGGTCTTCCCATCCAAGGTGGTAAAGAGTTCATCTGGCTTTGCTCTCTTAACCACTATACGACTTCCTCTGAGTCTCTGAAGGTCAAATGCATGAAGCGGCTGTCCCATCTCAAGCATAACATAGTTTGTAATATCCACTATATTATTGATAGCACGGATCCCAGAGATAAAGAGCCTGTATCTCATCCAAAATGGTGCTCTCTTTATATCTATTCCCCTTATCACCCCTGCACAATATCTGGGACAACCTTCAGGATCCTCAATTGTTACGTCAGTTATATCTTCTATGGGAAGATCATCTCCCTCATCTATGATATCTGCATCCTTTAGCTCTTTTCCAGTAAGTGCGCATATCTCTCTTGCAATTCCTAAGATAGATACACAATCTGCCCTGTTTGGAGTAATGGCAATATCCATCGCCCAGTCTTCCACTGAAAGCACACTGGTTATAGGAAGACCTATGGGAGTATCTTCAGGAAGTTCCATGATGCCGCTGTGATCATCTGTTAGACCCATCTCATCTTCAGCAAGCAGTATCCCTTCTGATATCTCTCCTCTTAATTTCACCTCCTTTACCCTATTTCCTCCGGGCAGGATTGTCCCTGGAAGAGCTATTGGCACCTTTAGACCTTCCCTTAGATTGGGAGCACCTGATACCACCTGAACTACTCTATCTCCCATATCCACATCACATAGCATGAGTCTATCGGCATTGGGATGGGATCTTACAGATACAATCTTTGCACAGAGCACATCCCTCAGCCCCCTTCCCAATAGCTCAACCGCCTCTACCTCTAAACCATGCATGGTAAGAAGCTCTTTGAGCTCATGGATATCTATATCCACATCCACAAATTCCTTAATCCAGTTAAGACTTACTCTCACCTCTTTCCTCTCCTTGTGGAAGATAGCTCTCTGGACTAAAACTGTTGGATAAATCTTATGTCATTTTTAAAAAAGAGATGGATATCATCAATTCCATATCTCAACATGGCAATTCGTTCCAAACCCATTCCAAATGCAAAACCTGAATAGATTTCAGGATCATATCCCACATATCTATAGACTTCGGGGTCCACCATGCCAGAGCCCAATATCTCAAGCCAACCGCTTCCGCCACATGTCCTGCAGCCCTTGCCTTTGCAGATTACGCATTCAATATCCACCTCCGCACTGGGCTCTGTAAAAGGGAAAAAGCTCGGTCTGAATCTTACCTTGGTATCTTTACCGAACATCTCATGCGCAAATTCTATAAGCACTCCTTTAAGATCTCCAAAGGTAACTCCTCTATCCACTAACAGCCCTTCCAGTTGATGAAACATGGGGGTATGAGATATATCAGAGTCTCTTCTGTAGACCTTTCCTGGAGCAATTATGGCAACAGGTGGGGCCTGACTTTCCATTACCCTGACCTGTATAGGGGATGTGTGTGTCCTCAATAGCACATTTTCACTAAAATAGAAGGTGTCCTGCATATCCCTTGCAGGATGATCCTTTGGAATGTTTAAGGCCTCAAAATTATAGTAGTCAAGCTCAACCTCTGGCCCTTCTGCAATACTGAATCCCATCCTGCAAAATACCTCACAGGCCTCCCTTATAATCTGGGTTATGGGATGAAGATGCCCCCTCTGAGGCACTCTTCCAGGAAGTGTAATATCTATAGCAACCCTTTCTTCTTCTTTGGATTCAGAGATCTTCCTTTTCTTTTTCTCAAATGCATCTATTATCTTCTCTTTTATCTGGTTTGCGATCTTTCCTATACGGGGACGTTCTTCCTTTGGAAGGCTTCCCAAGGTCTTAAGGAACTTTGTAATCTCCCCCTTTTTGCCTATGTATCTTATCCTGAAACTTTCAAGATCCTTTTCATCTTCAATGGATTCAAGCTCTTTAAGCGCAGATCTTTCAATTTCAAGGAGCCTCTCTTCCATCTCTCTTTCCTACCTTACCATCTCCACCACCTTATCAAATGCATCAGGGTCCCTGATTGCCATCTCTGAAAGGACCTTCCGATTAAGATCAATTCCTGCCTTGTGCAGTCTTCCCATAAATTGGCTATAGCTCAATCCCCTCTCCCTTACAGCGGCATTTATTCTGGCAATCCAGAGCCTCCTGAATTCCCTCTTTCTCACCTTCCTATCCCTATATGCATATGCCCATGCCCTTCTTACCGCAATGAGTGCCACCTTATAGGATCTGCTTCTCGCCCCCCTATATCCCTTTGCCGCCTTTAATATCTTCTTTCTTCTTCTGCGTGCCTTAAAACCACGTTTTACCCTTGGCATGATCTCACCTCACTACTTATAAGTTTCCTAACATCCTAATTACCCTCTTTTTCTCACTGCTTCCCACAGTGGTCACCTGTCTAAGTCTCCTCTTCCTCTTTGCGCTCTTCTTAGTGAGCAGATGGCTCTTGCATGCCTTTCTCCTTGCAATCTTTCCTGAGCCAGTAATCCTGAATCTCTTTGCCGCACTTCTGTTTGTCTTCATCTTAGGCATCTCTTTTCCTCCCTTACACATCTAACTCTTTGGGGCAATGACCATGGTCATACGCCATCCCTCTGCCTTTGGAGCCCGATCAATCACCCCTACATCAGAAAGCTCTTCTGCAACCCTTTTGAGTATCTCCACTCCATTTTCCATATATGCCCTCTCCCTTCCCCTAAACATCAAGGTTATCTTGACCTTATCATTTCTGGAAAGAAACTTTCTGATGTTATTAAGTTTAAATGCCAGATCATGGTCATCAATCCTTGGCCTTAATCTTATCTCCTTTATATTAATTGTCCTTGCCTTCTTTTTTGCTCCCTGTGACCTCTTTTTTGCCTGATATTTTAGCCTTCCATAGTCCATTATTCTACAGACTGGAGGATCTGCATTGGGTGCCACCTCCACCAAATCAAGACTTTCACCTCTGGCCCTACTGAGTGCCTCCTGTAAAGAGACAATCCCTATCTGCTTTCCATCCTGAGCTATCAGTCTTACATATCTACTCCTTATCTGCTCATTTATCCTGTGATCTTCAAATCTCTTTACTATAGCATCTACCTCCTTTTTTTACATTCATCTCTTATACGTTCAATCAGCTCTTCTATCATTAAAGAGATATTTGTTCCATCCCTAAGTCTTACTGTAAGCCTTTGCTCTTTTACTTCCTTATCTCCTATGATCACCATATAGGGGATCTTTTTAAGTTGGGCCTCTCTTACCTTAAGACCCAGCTTTTCATTCCTAAAATCCTCCTCTACCCTTATCCCCGCCTCTTTAAGACCATTTAAGGCCCTGTATCCAAATTCCACATGCCTGTCTGCAAGGCTTAGCACAATGGCCTGAACCGGTGAAAGCCATAAGGGAAATGCCCCACCATAATGCTCTATAAGAACACCAATAAACCTTTCAATGGCTCCCAGAACTACCCTATGAATCATTACAGGTCTCTTTCGCTGACCGTCTTTATCCACATATAAGAGATCAAATCTTTCAGGTAATGTAAAATCGCACTGAATAGTTGCACATTGCCATCTTCTCTGCAAGGCATCTTTTAGCTTTACATCTATCTTTGGACCATAAAATGCCCCCTCTCCTTCATTTATATCATAGTCAAGACCCAGATCTCTCAATGCGCCCTCAAGGGCAGAGGTGGCCCTTTCCCAATCTTCATCAGAACCTATGGACTTCTCTGGCCTTGTGCTCAACTCCAATTCATACTCAAAGCCAAAGATTCCCATGACATCGTCCACAAATTGAAGCACACCCTTTATCTCGTTATTTAATTGATCAGGAGCGCAGATGATGTGTGCATCATCCTGAGTAAATTCCCTTACCCTTAAAAGCCCATGTAGGACCCCCGATCTTTCATGTCTGTGCACAAGGCCAAGTTCAAAATATCTCTTGGGAAGCTCTCTATAGCTCCTTATCTTTGAATTATATATCAGCATATGGGCAAGGCAGTTCATGGGTTTTATCCCATAGGACTGCTTATCTATCTCGGTAAAATACATATTCTCTTTATAATTTTCAAAATGGCCAGACCTCTTCCAGAGCTCTGTCTTTAGCAGCTGAGGGCCTTTCACCATCTCATATCCACGCCTGAGATGTTCTTCAATCTCAAATTCTTCAATTATATGTCTCAATATGGCCCCCTTAGGATGCCAAATAATTAGGCCTGCTCCCACCTCCTCATGAATTGAAAATAGCTCCAGCTCTTTTCCAAGGCGGATATGATCCCTCTTTTTTGCCTCTTCAAGCCTCTTTAAATACTGTCTTAAAAGCTCATCACTTGGAAATGCCACACCATATATCCTGCTTAGCATCTTTCTCTTTTCATCGCCCCTCCAGTATGCACCTGCAACCTTCATAAGCTTAAAGGATCTTACAAAACCTGTGGAGGGCACATGGGGACCACGGCAAAGATCCACAAAATCTCCGTTTCTATAGACAGATACTGTCTCATCCTCAATCTCATGGAGTATCTCTACCTTGTAGTGTTCCCCTAAGGAGGAAAAGAGCTTAATGGCATCTTCCTTACTGATCTCTTCTCTTTTAAAGGGTATATCTCTGCCTACAATCTCCCTCATCTTATCCTCTATCTCAGGGAGATCCTCCTCTCTAAAAGGCCTCTTATAGTCAAAATCATAATAGAAGCCATCTTCTATGGCAGGCCCTATGGTGATCTTTACCTCAGGAAATAGCTCCTTTACTGCCATGGCCATTACATGTGCAGTGCTGTGGCGTAGAATCTCCTGACCTTCAGAAGATTCCATATAGATAGGCTGAACCTGTTCATTGGGTTGGATCTCTGAATATAGATCTATTAATCTTCCATCTACCCTGGCAGCTATTATCCTATTGCTTTCAAAATTTGAGCTCTCTTTTAATGCCTCAATTGCAATCATCTGTTTAAATTTAGTGTTCCTCCTTAAGGTGTGCCTTGGATTTGGCAATCTTAAAGCTCACTCCACCCATAATAATAATCCATATTACCTCTGCAAACCAGCTATGTAATATCTCCCATACTATTCCAGCGCCCACAAATGTAGGTATTATCATCACAATACCGATTCCCAATGCCCTTGGCCAATCCATATTTCCCCTCCCTAAAAAATAAAATATGGTAGGCACGACGGGATTTGAACCCGTGACCTCTACCGTGTCGGGGTAGCGCTCTCCCCCTGAGCTACGTGCCTCCATATTAATAGAGCAAATGATTATCAGTATTGCTCTGATATGTCAAGAAGATTGTTTTGCACCGTTTTCAGATATCACCTTAAACCAGTAATGCATATAGTGGAGTCCGGAGCTTATGGTAAAGATTCCTGTAACGTAGCAGAGATATGTATAAGAAGATGAAAAAAAAGAGCCAATCATAATATCCTTGGAAAGGGCTATCAGTATTACCGTAAATTGGAGGCAGGTATTTATCTTGCTTAACTTGGATGGATTCACATTAAGGTGGATACCTGAAAGAAACAGGATCAGTACACCTAAAAGTATTAGTATGTCCCTGCTTATGGCAAGCACAGTCAACCAGGGTGGAATAATCCCCTTAATGGAGAGGATGACAAATGAGGCAACAAGGAGAAATTTATCTGCTATGGGATCAAGATAGCTTCCCAAGGGGCTCTTTTGATTGATCTTTCTTGCTAAAAAGCCGTCCAATCCATCGCTTACGGCTGCTATTGCAAAGCAGAAGAGTGCCAGTTTAAATTGCTCTTCTATAAGATATATGATTAAAATGGGGGTAAGTATAATTCTTAAGGCGGTTATAAGATTGGGAATGGTCATATAATCTCTACCTCAAATGGAGATATATGCTATCTTTGCTTCGGTCTTTTCCGATCTTATCCGCATCCATTGCAAATATGCTTGTTAGTCTTTTAAGCAGAAGAGTCCTATCAAGATATGTGCGGACTAAATAGGTAATTTTGCCTTTTTCTATAATTCGTGGAATCACATCTTTTATCTTGTCATCACTTTTAAGTTGTTCTTCTATCTTTCTAAGTTCCTTAAGATTTTTAATATTTTCAAAAGTGACATATAAGGTATTTAAAGGAATATTCATTGACTTTATGTGGGTGATAATATCGGTGATGAGCTGGGAACTTATAAGGGATACCGTCTCTTCCATCACAGAAGAGCTCTTTTTAGCCTCTGCAAGGTCTTTAAATATCTGTCTTGAAGAGATAATCTTCTTTTCCTTTACATCAAAAGAGTTTAGATTTAGTGATATATATTCCCCTTCTTTTAGGAGAAATTCTCCATATATAACCATATCCACCCCATAGATCTTACCCCATCTGTTTATCAGATCTTCATTTAGCTCTATCTGCATCATATCTCTGAGGTCCATCTCCTGAGGCGGCACATTAACCAATCTGTTTATTGGCTCAAATCCACTCTCTTCAAACTCCCTATATAACAATAGCTCTACAGGGAGAAGGGCATGCTCTTTGAAGGGATCTTTCCACCAGCAAAAGACCTGATTTTTGTCAAATGAAAACTGAGATACCATAAAAAGCACCTTCAAGGAGGGAATTGCATCCTCTATAAGATGATATCTTTTTAGAAGCTCATGCACCTTTTTCTGATTAAACCTTATATTTGCCATCACATATAGTGTGCCAGAGAGTTCCTCCTCCTTTTCAATTGAAAAATTCTCTACCAGCTCTTCTGCCTTAGGAATCAATTCCCCTACTATATCCTGAAAACTTCCTAAGATTAAATCTTTCCTTATGTTATCAAGTATATACCTCTGAAACCCTCTCTGAAATGCATCCCTTATAGCAGCCCTCTTAGCCGTTGCCACATCACCCTCTACAATCCTTGAATATCCAATTTCAAAAAGATCCTTTGAAAAGGAAGATCTTGTATTAATGATTAGCACAAAGTATAAGAGAAAAAGGGCTATAAAATGTAATCTACTATGCCTCATAGAAATATTCTATCTCCCTCCTTAATCTTTCCTTATCACTGACATCTATCCATAACATATTCCTTTCCTTTTTAAACCATGTAATCTGCCTCTTTGCATATCTTCTGGTATCCCTCTGAATCAACCTAATAGCTGTATCCATTGACCATTTACCCTGAATTACTCTAACCATATGTCTATATCCAATGGATTGCATACTCTTTAACTCAGGTCCGTATCCATGCTTTAGGAGCCATTTAGTCTCATCCAATAGACCCTCTTCAATCATCTTTAAGGTTCTCCTGTTTATCCTATCATATAGAGCTCCTCTATCCATAAAAAGAGATATCTTAAGGCCTTCAAACAGATTATCACCAAATCTATGGCTCCTAACAAGCTCTGAAAACCTTTTTCCCGTAAGCTCTATTACCTCCAATGTGCGTGTTATCCTGATCCTATCTCTGGGATGTATATTAATTGCTGCTTCTGGATCCAGCTCTTTAAGCCTCTGATATAGTCCCTGAAGCCCTATCTCTTCCATCTCTTTCTGGATCTTCTCCCTGACCCCTTTAACTCCTGGAGGAAGTCTCATCAGACCACCCAAAAGGGTCCTGATATAGAGCCCAGTTCCTCCCACAATAAGACATCTTTTCCCACGTTCATATATCTCTTTGATCTTTTCAATTGCCAATCTTCTGTAGATTGCTGCATTAAATTCCTGATCTGGATCTACAATATCAATCAGATGATGTGGAATCCCCTTTCTCTCCTCTTCTAAGACCTTTGCAGTCCCTATATTCATATAACGATACACCTGCATGGAATCCGCGTTTATTATCTCAGCATTAAGATATCTTGCGATCTCAATTGCAAGTCTACTCTTACCTGTTGCAGTGGGTCCAGTAATTATAACGATCTTGGGTTTGGCATCTCCCATTTTCAATCTTCTAAACCCTATTAAACATCCTATCGAGATCACTAAATGTAATCTTTTTAATTATGGGTCTTCCATGGGGGCAATGGGTGGGAGTGCGAGAATTTAGGAGATCCTCTAAGAGCCTCAATATTTCCATATCCCCAATGCTATCCCCCGCCTTTATGGCGGCATGGCATGCCATCTTCTGAGCGATCTCCTCCATTATATCTTCTTCCTGTTTGCCGGATTCAAATATACTTAATAGATCCATTATAAGGGATCTGGGCTCCACTTTTGAAAGGATTGCAGGAACAGCTAAGAGCTGAAATGTATTTGGGCCAAAGGGTTCAATATCAATGGAAAGGGCTCTTATTCTTTCCATATATCTTTTAATCAAAAGGGCCTCTTTTGAAGAAAATTCTAAGATAGTAGGGATTAAAAGATTTTGCTTATCTGGAATTCTGTCTTTGACACCCTCTTTTATGCGTTCATAGAGTATCCTTTCATGTGCCGCATGCTGATCCATTATCACAAGGCCATCAGGAGTCTCCCAGAGGATATACATCCCTTTAAGTCTTCCTATTATTCGGTAAGATGAAGAAGGTGAAGGAATCTTACTGAAGCTCAGATCTCTGCTTTGAATATATGGAGTCTTAGTATCAGATACGGCTTTGGGAATCTCTTCCTCTACCTGAAAGACCTTTCTAAATTCCCTTCTCAGTGCATCATTTAAGATATTTTCAACCAATCTATAAACTCTATAAGGCTCTTTAAATCTCACCTCCTGTTTTGTGGGGTGTATATTTATATCCACTGAGGAGGGGGGCATTTCTAAAAATACTATCACATAGGGATATCTCCTACTTCCGATCCTCTTACCATATATATCTAAGATGGTTCTTAGTATCCCTCTTTCCCTTACATTTCTTCTATTTACATATATCAGAATCCTGTCTGCTCTTGATCTTGTAATATCTGGTAGCCCAAGATATGCAATAACTTTTATATCCCCATCATCTATCTCATTTTTAAGCATCAATGAGGCAATCTCTTTTCCAAAGATTGTGGAAAATCTCTGGAAAGGATCTTGAATAGAAGGAACATTTAAAAGAAGCCTTCTTTCTGTCTCTAAGGAGAAATGAATATGGGCAAATGGAACGCAGATTCTTAAAAATGTCTCCATGACATGGGTCTCTTCCGTATTTTTTGATTTTAAAAATCTTCTCCTGACAGGCACATTATAGAAGAGGTCTCTTACAATCACAGTGGTGCCTTTTACACAACCAGATGGCTCAATGGATTTAAGTTTCCCACCTTGCATCCAAAGCCTATGACCTGTATCCTGATCCTCTGTTCGGGTGATGATCTCCATCCTGGAAACGGCACCAATACTTGCAAGCGCCTCCCCCCTAAATCCCATAGTATGTATGCTATACAGGTCAGATACAGTAGATATCTTGCTCGTGGCATGTCTTTCAATGCATAGAAGCAGATCATCCCGTGTCATACCTGTTCCATCATCCGTTACCCTTATATATCTCCTACCCCCTGCCTCAATCCTCACCCTTATCCTTCGGGCATCTGCATCTATACCGTTATCAATGAGCTCCCTTATAACAGAAGAAGGCCTTTCAATCACCTCTCCTGCGGCAATCTTAGAGCTTATCTCCTCTGGAAGTATCCTTATCCTATTCATGTCTTCTCCTCTGATTTTGATTGATTCTATTTTATGAATCTATTATGGTCAATGAGAGCTTTGAATTTTTCAAAGCTCTCAGAAAGAAGCTGTAATTGGGGGTTATTTTAAGTTAATTTTGGGGGTCTGGGGGTGTAACCCCCAGTGTAAAATGGAGTTATGTAAAGTTCTCGTCAATGACTATAATGGAGCTTGACGAGTTTAAAAAGAGGGTTCAGGGGCATAGGGAGAGACTTAGAAAGAGATTCTTGGAAGGGGGGATTGAGCGCTTCTCTGATGAAGAGGTCATAGAGTTTCTGCTTACACTTGGAACCCCCAGAAAGGATGTAAAACCTCAGGCAAGAGAGGCATTAAGGCGTTTTGGAAGCCTTGCAGGGGTTCTTTCTGCTCCCATAGAGAAATTGATGGAGATAAGAGGCATAGGGCCTAAGAATGCCATGTATCTTAGCCTTGTCCACCATGTTGCAAAGAGATATCTGAAAGATAGGGTGAAAAAGAGAGAGGTATTTACCTCCTCTAAGGAGGTATTTGAGTATCTATTCTATACCATGAAGGACTTAAAGAGGGAGATCTTTAAGGTGCTGCTTTTAAATAGAAAAAATGAACTTATAGATGATAGGGATCTATTTTATGGAACCCTGTCTCAAAGCGTAGTATATCCAAGAGAGGTGATTTCCCTTGCTCTTGAAATGGGAGCTGCCTCCCTTATCTTCGTGCACAATCATCCATCTGGAGATCCAACTCCATCTAAAGAAGACAAGATAATTACTAGAGATCTTTTATGGGCATGTCATATTATGCAGATTACGGTGTTAGATCATATTATCTTAGGTAAAGGCTCATATTATAGTTTTGCCGATCAGGGTCTAATCAGGGAATATATGGAAAGATACTATAAGGTCATAAATTCCATA
>CAYTXJ010000027.1:0-4825 GCA_964440775.1 uncultured Desulfobacteraceae bacterium
ATGAAGGGCCATTGATACATAAAAGGGGCTGGTTTCAACCTCTACTTGTTGGGTGTGGCGAGGCGCAAGAACCAGTTCCACCTCCCTTAAGGCAGCCAACCTACGAGATACCGCAATAATCAGAGCCAGCAGGTCTGCCAGATCCACCTTCTTTTCTGGCTCATCTGCGAGGTGGGCCAACTTGTTTAGCTTACTTACAAGCCCAATACCGCGGTCTATCTGGTCCTGAATCTTGGATAGCATTATCTTCTGCCTTTCCTTTTTAGGTTCCTCTTCGCCTGGTATATCCAGGAGATCCAGAATGTCAGCCATTAACCCCGAGGATTCCCGAATGATAGCAAATACATTCCTTATATCATGGGTCATTGAGGCAGTTAGCCTTGCCAAAAATTTTATCTCATCACCTACAGCGTAACTCATGATTTTCCCTGTTCTTTTGGAGAAAACCTGGAAGATTCTATGGCAGCCTTTATCTTTGCCATTAGCTCTTTGATTTCAACTGGCTTGATAAGATAATCAAACGCCCCTAACTCCATACCCTTTATCCCGTTGTTTGTACATCCATGACCTGTTAGCAATATGACCGGGAGCCGGGGATGTTCTGATTTGATACGCTTTAATACCTCGAACCCTCCAATGCCCGGCATCTTGATATCGAGCACAACCACATCCGGTGGATTTTGTTCAACAGCAACTAGGGCCCCCTTCCCATCCCTTTTAACCTCTGTATCGAAATTGCGTAACGTCAGCCTTTCTGCCAGGGTATTGGCAAAATCTTGTTCATCATCAACTATCAAAACCCTTGGCTTTCTTTCCATTTTAGCCCTCCTTTTCTGATTTCGGCCTTAAAGGCAAAAAGACGGTGAAGGTTGTGCCGACCGATTCCTGGCTCGTAACATGGATATCTCCACCCAACTTTTTTACAATGCCATATGTAATGGGTAGTCCTAAGCCTGTGCCATATTTCCGCTTTGTGGTGAAAAAAGGCTCAAAGATGTGTTCCATGGTCTCCTTGCTCATACCATGCCCATTGTCCTGCACGGATACAGCCACCCTGTCAGGTCCATCCTGCCATGAAGTTATCGTTATGAGGCCTTCTCCTTCCTCCACTGCCTCCAGTGCATTTGTGAGGATATTCAAAAAGACCTGTTGCAACTGCCCCCTATCCGAATATATTCTGGGAAGGTGCTCATCCAACTGCAGCCTGATCTCTACGTTCTTGTAAAGGGCCTCCTTTTCCAGAAAGCCAAGCACCTCTTTTACCACCCCATTGATCTGTAACTGTTTAAATTGAACCTCCATTCGCTTTGCAAAGCCCAGCAGGCGGTGGGTAATTGTTTTGGTCCTATTCACCGCTTTCAAGATGTCATCCAAAAGGTTTGAAAATTTTTCCTTGTATTCAAATTCGCCGAAGGTTTCCAACAAGTCTTTCATCAGACCCGCTTTTTCATTTATTATTGCCATGGGATTATTTATTTCATGGGCTACCCCCGCAGCAAGTCTCCCTATGGAGGAGAGCTTCTGGCTGTGCTGCAATTCGCGGAAAGCGGCTTCACGTCTCATGTCCGCCGCCTCGATCCGTTTAACCATAATGTTCGTTAATCTCAATGAGGCAGCTATAATTCCAATGATGCCCAAGAAGAAGACTACCAGCATTTCTCTCTTGAGACTGTGCCACGAACTGAGGGCCAACGTCCTGTGTTTGGCTATAACAAGCACATAATCTGCATGCCTCAACTTACCATAGGAAACCAGAAGCTTCTCCCCCTTCGGCCCTTCAGCCACAGTGACCGTCGGGGTTCCTCCGGCCGAGACCGAGATATCCAGAGGGCACTTACCCAAGACCTTACCATAGATCTTAGAGGAAGTTTGAAGAATTCCTTGACTGTTTACCACAAAGGCATCGCTTGCAGGGCCGAGGTTCATTGATCCTATCAATTCCTCAAATCTCCTTGTATCAATGGTGGCCCTGACGACCCAGAATCTTCCATTTTCATCCAGGCGTTTGACCGCTATTGCCACATGGGGGAAACTCCTGTAGCCTAGAAACACATCACTCACATAGACACCCTTTACCACCACCTGATGAAACCAGGCCTGATCGGAATAGTTCTTCCCTTCTAACCTATATGGGCCACAATAAGCGATCTGGATACCGTTTTCATCAATTAGGCCCAGGTCAATGAAGCCCTTATACTGGGAGCTTAGGGCCCAGAACACGTGTTTCAAGTTGCTCTTATTGGAGAGCTCTTTAAGAGAGTAGACATAGGCCAAGAATCTTATGGCTGATAGCCTTTCATCCATATAAAGGTCAAAGGAGTGGACAGCCTTACCAGTCAAAGATCTTAAGGGTTCAACCATTTCTCTGTTGAGTGTTCGTTGATATTCCTTATAATTGATTACGGCCATAATCATTAGCGGAACGATACTCATCAGAAGAATGATCGAGAGGATGTTTCTCCGCAATCTCTTGTATCGGCCTTCTGCAAACTCATCACTTACTGGCTTAGGGGCTTCCGCCATTCAAAACTCCTGTTTTCTTGGCCTGCTCAAGTATCTCACCCCGCCTCAGTCTGCCTTCCAAAAATCGTTTTAATGCAATATCATAGGGGCCGATAACTGAATCTATGACCTTGACCTTTTTCCATAAAAGGTATTGATAGTGTTCTTCCACAATCCCGCCACAAATAACCGTGTCCACGTTTTCCGTGAGAATCAAGTTGCACATCTCCTCGGCCGAGGCGTGCGGCAATACCACCACCTTCTCTTCTGGAGTGGAACCCTCCTCTCCGTAGTTCACAATAAGGGCTTCCAGTGCCAGGTCGAAACGGGGAGCTACTTCCTTCTTATAAAGAGGTATAAGGACCCTTTTTCCCATATGTTCCTACGCAAGCCATAACAGATTATATTTAAATTATACCATAAAGATTCCTCAATTGCCATAAAATTTGATTCTAATTTATCTCATATCGTTTCATTTTCCTCCACAAGGTACTCCTTGCCCATCCTAACAACCTGGCGGCTTTATTACGCCGGCCTTTTGCCTTTGCAAGAGCATCCAAGATCATTCTTCTTTCAATGTCAGACCAATTATCCGTGGAACCAAAGTTGATAAGGGTGCTTGATTGCATCTCAGTAGTAGTATTTATGGTAGTTTTTGTGGTCGGTTCAGTCTGCTCTTGTTCGGATCCAAGTAAGTATGGGGGCAGATGCCTTGGAGAAATTACTTTTCCATCACATACATTAACCGCATATTCCACGATATTCCTTAGCTCTCTGACATTTCCGGGATAAGGGTATTTTTTTAGTTTGCGTAGTACTTGAGGAGAAAAACCCTCAATGGTTTTGTTGAGCTTGTGGGAAAATAGCCGAACAAAATGATCCAAGAGCAAAAGTATATCCTCCCCACGCTCTCTCAAGGCAGGAAGATGAAGTCTCACCACGTTCAGCCTGTAAAACAGATCTTTGCGAAAGGCTCCCTCGGCAACCATCTTTTCAAGGTTCCTATGAGTTGCAGCTATGATCCTGACGTCAACACTGTACCCTCTCGTGCTGCCTATAGGATAGACTGTCTTATCATCAAGGAATGTAAGGAGCTTTACCTGCAGGGGAAGAGGCAGGTCCCCTATTTCAGTAAGGTATAGAGTCCCGTTATTGGCCATACGGAAGCGACCAGGCTTATCATTCACAGCCCCCGTAAAGGAACCTTTTGTGTGGCCGAAAAGCTCCGATTCCAGAAGAGTTTCTGGCAAGGCACCACAATTGACCTTGATGAAAGGTCCCTTGGCTCGATTGGAGGCCTGATGGATCGCCTCAGCAATTAGATCCTTGCCAGTTCCGGTCTCCCCTGTTATCAATATTGATGAATCGCTTTCAGCCAGGGTTGGCAATATCTGGAGGATCTTTTTTATTCCCTGACTCCTGCCTATTATACTACCTAAACCGAATGCTGGCGGTCCTTCTTCATGTAGCCTTTGTGTTGCCCTCAGGTCTTCAATCACTTCCAGGAAGCCCACAAGACCCCCGTCAGAACCTTTCACAGCAGAAGTGGTTATCCTCACTGGTATCAATTGCCGCTCTCGATTTATAATGTCACTTTCAATAGTGACTGAGTCAGAGGCAGTATCTAAAGCTAAGACCGGACAGATCCTTAGGCAGGCCTTGGCACGAAGCACCGAGTGACATGGCAGCCCCTCTGCCTCTTCACTGGAAAGAGCAAGGAGCCCCTCGAGCGACTGATTCAGGAGAACTACCCGGCGATTGGTATCCAGGATTAGAACGCCCATTGGAAATGCGTTTATGAAGGAGGAGAGGAAAACCTGGTCATCCGGAAACAGCTCCCCTATATATGGCATTTTCATCTCTTTCATGTTCAAGTTCCTACTCTTAGCGAAAGATCTTTAAACAAGCTTTCTAACTCCGAAATCTATTATGCCGAATTATGAACATTTTTTCAAAGAGTTTTATTTTTTGCAAAAATCCAGGATGTAGATCTTGAAGGGTCTTGGTGGTGGGTAATGAGAAAATTTTTTATAGCCGATTACGGATTGTGCCTTGCTCTTCCCCTTTTTAAATAATTTAAGTTAAAAATTGATTTTATTGTCAAATAAAGATAAAATTATTTTTATTATATTTAGAGATGGGATTAAAAATTACAGAAGAGGATCTAAAGTGTCATCATTTGATCTTTTGGGATGTCCCAAGGCTTAAGCAGATGTCCTCTAAAGAATTTTTCAATTATATTAAAGAGTTAAGAAAAAATGGTAATAGAGAAGATGATATTTGAGACAATGGCATTTTTTGCAATAGGTCTTTTCTTAGGAAC
>CAYTXJ010000027.1:4925-19857 GCA_964440775.1 uncultured Desulfobacteraceae bacterium
AGAAGATGATATTTGAGACAATGGCATTTTTTGCAATAGGTCTTTTCTTAGGAACTATTATTGGATGGTTACTGTTAAAGAGCAAGATACAAAAGGAGAATCAGAAGCTTATAGAGCATGATTCTGCCCTAAGAGAGAAGATACAGTCAGTGGAAAGGGAAAATATTGAATTGAAAGAGAGGGTTCAAAAGGATCAAGAAAGGATTGAAGAGCTAAGCAGCAATTTATATAAGGAGGCTCAACTAAGGGCATCTCTGGAAGAGAGGACTAAAAACCTCAATGAATTTAAAGAAAGGATAGACGGTCTTTTAAATGAAAACAGCCGGCTTAAGGAAGAGCTGTCAGCCCTTAAGACCCGTCTTGAAGAGGAGCAAAAGTCTTGGAATGAGAAGCGGAAACTCCTTGAAGATGCACAAAGTGCACTCAGTGATGCCTTTAAGGCCCTATCTTCAGAGGCATTGAAGAGTAATAATGAGTCTTTTTTAGAGCTTGCAAAGGCAACCCTTGAAAGCTTTATACAGGGGGCAAAAGGGGATCTGGAAAAGAGGCAGATGGCAATCAGCGAATTGGTGCAACCCCTTAAGGAATCTCTTAAAAAGGTTGATGAAAAGCTCCATGCCATTGAAAAAGAGAGGGTCTCAGCCTACTCAGGCCTTAAAGAGCAGATAAGTTCCCTTATAAGGACTCAAAATGAACTGAGAGATGAGACATCCAGGCTTGTTCAGGCTCTCAAGATGCCCACAGTTAAGGGTAGATGGGGGGAGATACAGTTGCGGAGAGTGGTTGAGATGGCAGGAATGCTTCCCCATTGCGATTTTTTGGAACAACCCGTCTCTGAAAATGATAAGGCATTGAGACCTGATATGATCATTAAGCTGCCCAATGAAAAGAACATTGTTGTAGATGCAAAGGTCCCCCTATCTGCATATCTTAAGGCCATTGAATGCGAGGACGAGGAGAAGAGAAAGGCATATCTCAAGGAGCATTCAGAGCAGATAAGAAGGCATATGATAAGGCTATCCTCCAAGGAATACTGGAAGCAGTTTGAACCCACTCCTGAATTTGTGGTCATGTTTCTACCAGGTGAGGTGTTTTTTAGCACTGCCCTTGAGCAGGATTCCTCACTAATTGAAGAGGGGATAAACAGAAGGGTCTTACCTTCATCGCCTGTAACACTGATAGCACTGCTAAGAGCCATTGCCTATGGGTGGAGACAGCAGAAGATGGAAGAGAATGCTAAGGCAATAAGCAGCTTAGGGAAGGAGATATATGAGAGGATAGCCATTCTCTCACAACATTTTGATGAGCTCGGAAAGGCCCTTTCAAGGGCCGTTCAGAGCTATAACAGGGCCATAGGGTCATTGGAAAGCAGACTCTTGGTAACTGCCAGAAGATTTAGAGACTTGGGAATTGGAACAGATTCAGCTCTCCCCTCAGCAGATCAAATAGGAATATTCCCAAAAAAGATTACTGCTCCGGAACTCAGCCCCTAAGAGGGCTTAGGTAGTTGAACTCTCTTCATCCAGATATAGGGATTCTTCCTCTATCATATCATTGAATCTCTTAAAACCTGGAAGTGCCTCTATCCTATACCATGCAGATCTATACCATATCTCTTTCGGCGGCCTCTTTACAGGTGCAATGGCTGCTGCCTTAGTATCTATATGGTATTCCCAGTTGACATACTGATTAAAGTCTTGAACTATATCTGTAATAACTGTTCCATATTCAACGGCTAAGATGGTCTGAAACTCCTTCCATCTTCTAAGGGATGAATCTCTCAAGGTGAGACCGAAATATCCAGCTCCTCCCTCGTCCCTTAATGTGGCTATTCCTTTTCCCACAAACGCCTTAAGGGCTGAAATGGTTTCAGGTGGGTCTGAAACAAATACATCAAATCTGCCAATCAGCTCTTCAGGGAGGGGTATCCTGAGATCCATAACCTCTGCATATGCATTATCAATACCAAGAGAGTTGAATATCTCCCTGTCAAATTCAATTAATCTCTGGTCTATGTCTAATATATAAACCTCCTTTGCCTTGCCACTCAATGCTATTGCAAGTCCAAGGAGATCATCTTCTGCCCCCAGAACTATTATCTCTTTACCCCTTAGATCCCCCTTGGATTCCATAAAAAGCACCCTGGAGATGGTGGTCTCTGGGGTAACATATGCCTGATCATATTGTTGAAGAGGAGAAGGCCTCTCTTTTGTAAGTTGAACAAAGCGTCTGTAAAGATCTAAATCAGCATAAAAGGGGATTCCCCGTCCTTCACATCCTTCACATATATATCTCCTTAGGGGATAGATACCTTGACTCTTAGCAAAATTCTTTCCCTTATCTGTTAAAATAATATCCTCATCCGAATTGATAAGTACCATATCTCTATTTAAGAGAACCTCTACAATAGCAGATGCCACTGGAACACATAGATTTGCTATATCCGTAATCTTCCAGAAATCACCTGTTACCTGTATAGCAGATATGGCCCTTTCCAGGTCTCTTTTCAGCATCTTCATCCCTGCTATCTTTTCCGCCTTCTTTAACAGATCCGCAATCTCCATATCATCACCTCCTTTTTGATGCATATTTTCTGGATAATATCCAGGTGAAATTAATTATAAATTTGATTTTTTTCAATTGTAGTTTTAATCTCTTTTTTTCTGCTCAGGGATAATCTTTATGGAAGAATGTTTAAATACAATCCAATCACTTCCTCTTCCTTATATATATTTCGCTTTGGGATTCTTTTGTATCTTAGAGAATCTTATACCACCTGTTCCTGGTGACACAGTGCTTGTATTTGGCGCCTTTTTAGTAGGGAAAGGGGTCTTGAATCTGCTCTGGGTATGTATCTCTACAATTTTGGGAACTTTCTTAGGATTTATGTTGCTCTTTTGGGTTGGAATATTCTTGAGAGATAGATTCTTAAAGGGTGATGTATGGTTCTTTAAAAGATCTGATATTGAAAGGGCAATTAAGTGGTTTGAAAGATATGGATATCTCTTTGTCCTGATTAACAGGTTTTTACCAGGGATAAGATCTGTAATATCCATATCAGCAGGAATTACAAAACTGAGACCTTCTATGGTTGCCATATACTGTCTAATTGGTTCGGCTCTCTGGAATGGTATATGGATATATATGGGATATTTGATAGGGAAAAATTGGCAGTTTTTTAGCTCTGCAGTATCTGATATGATTAAAAGGTATCAGATTGCCATACTTATCCTTTTGTGTATAGCCTTTATATTCTATCTATTTAAAAAGAGGTTTTTTAAAAGATAGGATCAATCCGCACCTTTCATAAATTTTTCTTGACATGTAACTACATTATAGCTAAGTTGTATTTACATTTTAACTGTTTTGAGATAAGAGGGGGAAAACATGAGATATGCAGAGACAGGATATAACTTGGAGGTGGACCTGTCAACAGGAAGTATTGATAGGATGGAGACCGATCCTTCAGATACAGAGCTCTACTTAGGTGGATTGGGAATCAATTGTAAGATAATGTGGGACAGGGTTTCACCTGATATTGATCCCTTTTCCCCGGATAATCTTATTATATTTGGCCCAGGTCTTTTAAATGGAACGCTCACCATCGGTGCTAATCGGACGATAATAACCAGCTATTCTCCACAGACAGAGCTTCTGGGATTTTCCATGATGGGAGGATTTTGGGGTCCAGAGCTCAAATATGCGGGCTATGACAGGGTGGTGGTAAGGGGAAGATCTTCAGATCTTGTATATCTCTGGATAAATAACGATAAGGTGGAGATAAGGGAGGCAAGTCATCTTAGAGGTAAAGGTGCTCTCGAGACCACTGAGGCCATCCGTGAGGAGTTAAATGAGCCCAGGGCACAGGTTATAGCCATAGGATTGGCCGGAGAAAATAGGGTGTATTTTGCATCAGTGGAACATGCCAGAAACAGTGCAAGCAGGCTTGGGTTAGGAGCTGTAATGGGCTCTAAGGGGCTAAAGGCCATAGCAGTAAGAGGGACAAAAGATATACACATAGCAAGACCGGATGAGTTTTGGAAGATCTATGAAGAGGTGCTCAAGTATATAGAATGGCGTCAACAGAATCCTATAAAGGGTGTTCCAGCCATTCTTGCAGGGATAGGCTCACCGCAGGAGATGGCCATATATGATGAAAAATGGCACACCACCAGCTTTGCCTGGGGGCATGCAAGGGTAAGGAGAAAGGATTTCTGGAATGAAGAGACTGAAAAGATGTGGGCGGAGACCCAGCGAAATTCCATTGAGAGGTTGGTTAGCTGTTATAATTGCCCTCTGAGGTGTGGTGCCATAGTCAGGCATCCAGAGCTAAAGACCCACAGATACATGATGAAATGTTATTCAAAGCTTACCTATGTGATGGCCGCAATGGCAGATGATCTTGAATTTGGCTTTAAGATCGCAGGACTGGCTCAGGAATATGGGGTGGATGGATTCTCAGCACCCCAGGTAATGGCATTTGCAATAGAGCTATATGAAAATGGGATCCTCACAGATCAGGATCTTCCAGACTTTCCTTCTAAAAATGAAGACAGGTTCTTTTATCTCTTAGAAAAGATTGTGCGTAGAGATGGTATTGGAGATGTGCTTGCAAATGGTGTCTATTGGGCAGCCAGGCAGATAGGAAAGGGGGCTGAAAAGTTTGATCACAACACCACCAAGAAGCATGAACAGATGGTCATTAAACTGGGGATGTTAAATCCTATCTACTATCTTATGTATGCCACAGGAGAGAAGGGAAATATCACTCAGATTGAAGGCCAGGTGCCTCAGGCCCCCCTTCCCAAAGACTATAGAGAGGAGTTTGTAAAGGACTGGCCTCATATCCCCACAGGTAAGGAAGAGCGATTTAAAAAATTCATGCTGGAGTGGGGGGATGAAGACAAGAGGTTTCCATTTTATCCCCCACCCGATCTCATATATGAGCTTGTGGATTGGCAGGAGACCATGCACTATATCGATGATTCAACCGGCATATGTGCGGGGCTTTCCTCCTTTCCTATAAAACCTCCATATCATATACACAATCTGCCCAGACTGATTTCTGCCGCAACAGGCTTAGATATTGATGAAGATACACTGTGGGGGATTGCACTCAGAAATAGGACCCTTCTAAGGGCATTGAATATAAGGAGGGGTCTTAGAAGGGAAGATGAAAGGCCTCCTGAGGATCACTGGAAGAAGCGATTTCCAGAGTATGAAGAGAAGTTGCTGGACGGCTATTATGAGTATAAGGGATGGAACAGAGAGGGTATTCCCAAGAGAGAGACCTTAGAGAGACTGGGTTTAGGGTATGTGGCCAAGGATCTGATAGAGAGAGGTATTTTAAGAGAGGAAGATTAAAAATATGGGAGAGGTGTCGTGGAAGAGAGAAAGAAGAAGATAGTTAAACAGATAAAGATTGATGCAGACAAGTGTAATGGTTGCAGGGCATGTGAAGCGGTATGCTCTGCCTTTCATTCAGATCCCAAGTATGGAACCATTAATCCTGAAAGGGCCAGGATAAAGGTGCATTTTGATCCTTTAAGGAATATGTTTGTGCCTGTATTTGCAGGCCCCTATACGGCCTCTGAGTGTATGGGAAGGAATAGATACATTATTGATGGGAAGGAATATGATGAATGTCTCTTTTGCAGGGCCTCATGTCCATCCAGGGAGATCTTTAAAGAGCCAGACTCTGGGCTTCCGCTTAAATGTGATATGTGTGAAAATGAACCCCCACTGGAACAACCCCGTTGTGTTGAGGTCTGCTTGGTGGATGCCCTTACCTATGAGGAGAGGGAAGAAGAAGGTGAGGAGGAGGAGAGGCCACAAGAGCTGGATATGGGGCTTGAGGCACTGATTGATAAGTTTGGTCTTGATAAGGTTATGGATAGTATTTTGAGGATTTCAAGTTCAAAGAAGGAGCAGGGAAGAGGTCTTAAGTGATGATAGAGAATGTGGCCGATTACAGAGAGATTGTAGATATTATAAGGGAAAAGCAGGGGGATGTATACAGGCACTGCTATCAGTGTGGTATGTGTGATACACTGTGTCCCTGGAACAGGGTAACTGAATTTAGTATGCGAAGGGTGATCAGGCAGGCTGCATTTGGGATGACTGAGATAGAAAGCGAAGATATGTGGCGATGTACCACGTGTGGAAGATGTCCTATGAACTGTCCAAGGGGTGTTAAGATAATAGAGCTTGTAATGGCACTTAGAAGGATAGGGACCGAGTATGGGGTATTTCCAGAGCCTATAAAGCCCATTCGCACTGCCAGTGCAAGCCTTGTGGCTGAGGGGAACCCACTTGGTGAAGAGCGAGCACACAGGGCAGATTGGGCAGAGGGGCTGTCTTTAAGCTCTTTTTCTGAAGAGATGGAGATCCTGTATTTCCCGGGCTGCTATCTCTGCTATGATCCAAGGATGAAAAAGGTGGCAAAGGCAACAGCAGATATTTTAAATAGAGCGGGGGTTGATTTTGGGATATTGGGCGAAAAGGAGAACTGCTGTGGAGAGAGTATAAGAAAGGCAGGAGATGAGGAGCTATTTAGGCGATTAGCCAAGGAAAATATAAAGACATTTATTGATCATGGGGTTAAAAAGATATTGGTCTCCTCTCCTCACTGCTATCATACCTTTAAGAATGAATATCCTGAATTTATGGTAAATTTTGAGGTGGTTCATATCTCACAGTATCTGCTTGAGCTTATAAGTGAAGGAAGGCTTGAGTTCAGCAAGGAATATGGAAAGAGGGTTACCTATCATGATCCATGTTACTTAGGCAGACATAATGGTATATACCGTGAGCCAAGGGAGATCTTAAAGAAGATACCTGGATTAGAGTTTGTTGAGATGCCTGAGTCTTTTCAAGACAGTCTCTGCTGTGGTGGAGGTGGAGGCAGGATATGGATGGAGACTAAAAAGGGTGAGAGATTTTCAGATCTCAGGGTCTTTCAGGCAATGGAAGTGGGAGCAGAGGTGCTTGTCACCTCCTGTCCCTATTGTATTACCAATTTTGAAGACAGCAAGAAGACCCTGGAAGATCAGGGCCAAGATGTAACGATAGAGATAAGAGATATAACAGAGATAGTTCAGGAAGTGCTCTAAAAAGGGGGGATATGGAAAGTGGAAGATAGGCTTATTGAGACTCTAAAAGAGGGTGAATTTGGTGATGTGATGGTGGTGGGTGGAGGAGTAAGTGGCATTCAGGCAGCCCTTGATTTGGCAGAATCTGGATTCAGGGTCTATTTAGTGGAAAAGTCCCCTTCTATTGGTGGGAAGATGGCACAACTGGATAAGACCTTTCCCACCAATGACTGCTCTACCTGAATACTTGCGCCCAAGATGGTCGAGGCCGACCGTCATTCCAACATTGAGATCTTGACTAACACGGTGGTTAAGGGTGTTGAAGGTGAGGTGGGAGATTTCAAGGTTACACTTATCAAAAAGCCCCGTTATATTATTGAAGATAGATGCACGGGATGCACTACCTGTGTGGAGTATTGTCCTGTATCTGTGCCTGATCCATATAATCAGGAGTTGTGTTATAGCAAGGCCATCCATATATATTTCTCACTGGCGGTTCCCC
Source organism: uncultured Desulfobacteraceae bacterium (assembly GCA_964440775.1). GTDB lineage: Bacteria > Desulfobacterota > DSM-4660 > Desulfatiglandales > JALVMZ01 > CAYTXJ01. The sequence continues at coordinate 12,519 of CAYTXJ010000027.1, forward strand.
TTATAACCTATATAGATGAGAACTGCCTCTATCTTAAGGAGAAGAAATGCAGGATCTGTGAAGCGGTCTGTGAAAATGAGGCAATTGATTTTACTCAGAGGGAAGAGAAGATCGAACTCAATGTGGGTGCCATAGTCTTAGCACCTGGCTTTGAGATATTTGATCCTAAGCTTAGGGGGGACTATGGCTATGGAAGGTTTAAAAATGTTATAACCAGTCTGGATTTTGAAAGGCTACTGTCTTCTACAGGCCCCTATGATGGAGAGATAAGAAGGCCCTCTGATGGAAGGCATCCACAGAAGATTGCCTGGATTCAGTGTGTGGGATCGCGTCAGGTAAGGCCAGGAGGCAGCAGCTATTGCTCTTCAGTGTGTTGCACATATACACAGAAGCAGGTGATCCTTTCAAAGGAACATGACCCTGAGATTGAAGCCACCATATTTCACAATGACATCCGCTCTTACAGTAAAGACTTTGAAAGATTCTATCAGAGGGCAAGGGATCTTCCTGGTGTGAGATTTATAAGAAGCTATGTGTCTGTGGGAAGGGAGGTGCCAGAGAATAAAAATGTAACTATCAGGTATTCCACAGTGGATGAAGGGGTTAAAGAGGAAGAATTTGAGATGGTGGTCCTTTCAGTTGGCCTCAGACCCCCTTCTGATGCAGAGGAGCTTTCAGAGAAATTTGGGCTTGAGCTTGAACCACACGGCTTTTGTAAGACCAATCCCCATAATCCCATTGAGACAACCCGTGCGGGGATATTTGTAACAGGAGCCTTTCAAGGGCCTATTGATATACCGGAATCGGTATATAGTGCAAGTGGTGCAAGTTCAAAGTGTGGGGAGCTATTAAATTACAGAAGAGGGAAGCTGTCTCAGGAGAAGGAGTATCCCATAGAAAGGGAGGTCTTGGATGAGGAGCCCAGGGTAGGGGTCTTTGTATGCCACTGTGGTGCAAATATAGGAAGGGTGGTAGATGTTCCAGAGGTAGTTGACTATGCCTCTAAGCTTCCCCATGTGGTATATGCACAGGAGCAGCTGTTTTCATGTGCCTCTAATTATAACAAAGAGATAGCCGATATGATAAAGGAAAAGGGGTTAAATAGGATAGTTATAGCTGCATGTAGCCCAAGGACCTTAGAGCCCCTCTTTCAGGATACCCTCAGAGAGGCAGGGCTCAATCAATATCTCTTGGAGATGGCAAATATAAGGGAGCACTGCTCCTGGGTGCATTCAAAGGAAAAGGAGGATGCAACAGAGAAGGCAAAGGATCTTGTCAGGATGGCAGTTTCAAGGGCTATCTGCTTAGAGCCACTCAAAGAGTTTGAACTCCCTGTAAATAAGGCAACCCTTATTGTAGGTGGTGGAGTGGCAGGTATGACCTGTGCCCTTTCCATTGCCAATCAGGGATATGAGGTGCATCTGGTAGAAAAAGATAAAGATCTTGGAGGAATGGCAAAGAGGCTCTATTTTACCTTAGAGGGGATGGATGTTCAGAGATACTTAAGAGGGCTAATAAGAGAGGTATATGAACATCCTCTCATTCATATATATACCAATGCCTCCATTTTGGATGCCACAGGATATGTGGGAAATTTTGAAACTGAGGTAAGGTCAGATAGAGGAATCACCCGAATAAGGCACGGTGCAACCGTTATTGCAACGGGGGTTCAGGAATATAGGCCCACTGAATATATGTATGGAAAAGACGATAGGGTTATGACGCAATTGGAGTTGGAAGAGCTTATTGCAAAGAAAGATAAGAGGCTTAAAGATGTAAAGAGTGTGGTTATGATTCAGTGTGTGGGTTGTAGAAATGAGGATAGGAACTACTGTAGCAGGGTATGTTGTTCCCAGGCCATAAAGAATGCTCTAAAATTAAAAGAGCTTTCATCTGATATGGATATATATATCCTGTTTAGAGATATGAGGACATATGGATTCAAGGAGGACTACTATAGAGAGGCGGCAGACAGAGAGGTGAGATTTATTCGTTTTGAACCTGAAGATTTACCAAAGGTAGATCTTATAGATGAAGGTGTCTTAAGGGTTGTGGTAAAGGATCAGATTTTAGGCAAAAGCCTTGCAATTGATGTGGATCTTTTGGTTTTGTCTTCCGCTGTTATTCCATCAGATGGCTCTGAAGAGATATCCAGGCTATTTAAGGTATCCCTTAATCAGGATGGCTTTTTTAAGGAGGCACATGTAAAGCTGCGGCCTGTTGAATTTCCTACAGAGGGTGTGTTTCTATGTGGCTCTGCCCATTATCCAAAGCATATCCAGGAGGTGATAAATCAGGCATATGGTGCGGCAGGCAGGGTATTGACGCTTTTGAGTCATGATACTGTAGTTGCCTCTGGCTCTGTCTGTGTTGTGGATGAGAAGAGGTGTATTGGATGTGGAGCCTGTATTTCAGCATGCTCATATGGTGCCATAGAGTTTTTTAAGACAAAGGGTGGCAAAAAGGCAAGGGTAAATCCGGTGCTATGTAAGGGGGATGGGCTCTGTAATTCCAAATGTCCTACAGGTGCAATACAGCTTAAACACTATACTGATCAGGAGCTTATCAGTCAGATAGATGCGGTATTTGAAGAGGCAGAGAGCCGTGAGATCGGCATGGCAGTTGAGTAATATGGTTAAAAAATTATCTTAATGAGGTGTTATAAGAGATGGCAGGTTCTGTAAAGTTTAGGCCAAGGATATTAGGTTTTGTATGTCATTGGTGAGGTTACGGTGCAGCGGATTTAGCTGGAGTTTCCAGGCTACAGTATGGATCAGAGATAAGGCTTGTGCGTGTTATGTGTAGTGGAAGGGTGGATATGGAGTTTGTGCTCCGTGCCTTTTTAAATGGGATAGATGGTGTATTTATAGGCGGTTGTCGTCTGGGTGAATGCAATTATACCACCAATGGAAACTATCATGCACTCAATATGGTGATGCTCTTAAAAAGGCTATTAGAGCATATAGGGATCAATCCAGAAAGGCTCAGGATAGAGTTTATGTCATCTGCAGATGGGATCCTTTTTGCTGAAGTTATTAATGAATTTATTGAAAAGATAAGAGAGCTCGGTCCCCTTGGAATTGGAGATGGATTCAGTGAGGATGGATACAGGGAAAGGCTAAGTGATATTATAAGGCTTGTGCCCTATATAAAGATTGCAAAGAGGGATAAGCTTTCTATCTTCTTAGATGATCCTGAAAAATACAGTGAACTCTATAGTATTGAAGAGATAGAGACCCTTCTAAAAGAGGTCCCCACCTATTATATCGATCCTTCAAAGTGCAAGGCCTGTATGGTATGTCTTAGAAAATGTCCAGTTGATGCCATATCTGGTGGCAAAAATCTGATCCATATAATTGATCAGGAAAGGTGTATCAGATGTGGAACATGTTTTGAGGCATGCCCACCTCGCTTTAGGGCTGTCAAGAAGTTGGTAAGAGAAAGAGAGGGCCATTTTGAGGGAAAAAATAACCAGAGAAGAATTATCAACCCTTAAGCCCTGATCACTTTGGGTTCTCTTCCTTCCTTATCTCTCTTTATGGGAAGAAATTTTATAATCTTTTTATCCTCCCTTACACCACCAACACCCCTTTCTTCTACCGGCTCAACCCTTGCCGAACCCTCCTTTATACTATTTCCTTCTACCAGCCTTACAAGCTCATCTACCACCTTTCGCATCTCCTCTGCCTGAGCATGTAATTGCCCAGATGCAGATGCACTCTGCTGGGCATTTGAAGCAGTTTGTTGAACAACCTTGTCCATCTCGCTTACCGCCTTGTTTATCTGCTCTATTCCCTTTGCCTGCTCCTCAGACGCCACCGCTATCTCATCTATCAAACCACCAACCTGCTTGTTATTCTTAACGGTTTCTTCAAACGCACCATTAGTTTTTTCAAGTAATTCAGAGCCCTTGCTTATATCATCCACCGTCTTTTCAATTAAATCTTGCGTGCTCTTTGCTGCCTCAGCGGAGCGCATGGCCAGATTCCTCACCTCATCAGCCACAACCGCAAATCCAGCTCCAGCCTCCCCAGCCCTTGCTGCCTCAACTGCGGCATTCAATGCAAGTAAATTTGTCTGAAACGCTATCTCATCTATTGTCTTTATTATCTTTGCTGTCTCCTCACCACTTGACCTTATCCTGCCCATTGCCTCAATGGTCTCTTTCATAGCTCTGCTGGCTGCCATAAGCGATTTATACGCCTCATTCCTCGCTGCCTTTGCCTCACTGGCATTATCCGCATTCTGCCTCGTCATAGAAGAGAGCTCCTCCAATGAGGCAGATGTCTCTTCAAGTGAGGAGGCCTGCTCACTTGCACCCTCAGCTAAATGCTGAGATGCAGATGATACCTGGGAAGATGCAGATGCTACCTGAGAAGAAGACTCTTTTAGCTGGCTTATTATTTTAATTAAAGGATTTACTATAATTTTGGATACCATAACATATATTATTCCACACAAGATTGATAACCCAATCAATGCAATAGTTGAAATTAATGTTATTAGCGATGAAAGATCTTTTTTTGCCCTAAGCTCTTTTTCCTTAGAGATCTTTTCTATCCCCTTTGATATATCTGACATCTTTTTTCTTATCAGATCATGTTTAAGCCCTATTTGAACTTTTCCCACCTTTTCATTTTCAAAGAATATCTTCTTATTGATTAAAGTTAGATCCTTTGAAAACTTGCCCTTACTTGCTATACGTTTTCCTTCATTATCAAAGAAATTTATAAACGCAATATCTGGGTCCTGGATTGTGTCTTTTGCCAGTTGATCCAGGGTATCAAAATCAAATCCAACTATTAGACCTGAAGCGGTCTTTGTCAATAGATTAGCAATGGCTTGACCCTTATGTAGAATTAGTTCATTGAGAAGTTTCCCCTCTTCCCTTTGTTGATCTTTCAGCGTCTCTATAAGTTCTTGGTGTTGATGGTAATAGGATCTTCTTACATCAAAGATTATTACTGATGTCATTGAAATAAAGATTAAGATTATCGCTGCTAATATAATGATTAAAAATTTTCCTCTTACTCCTCTATTTACACTCATTTCCTCTTCCTCCCTATTTAATAATACCTATTTTCCTTAGGCAATTTTCCACCTCACTGTAATCAGCAGGTTCTGTCCACCCTACAATCTTAGCCACATTTGCGGCCTTACTTTCCTTTGGAAGTGAAAGTAGTGCCTTTTTTACTTTTGCAACTATTCCTCTATCCGTATCTGGTAGTGCCGCAAAAGGCCATTCAGGATATAAACGGGTGCTATGCACAAAGGGGAAATCGTCATTGATTTTGTGAATAATCTTAAACTCACTGAGACTTATCCTGCCTTCATCTTGCATTCTTTCTAAGGTATCTGTTCTGACAGTGCCAATATCAACGGTTCCATTTTTTACTGCCAATACCACATTGTCATGCTTACCACCTTCAATAAGTCTACAATCTCTCTTAGGATCAATGCCATTTTCAAGGAGCAGACGATAGGCCATATGGAATCCACCAAAAGAGGAAAATTTCACACACATAAACCTCTTCCCCTTAATATCTTGTAACTTATTAATTGGACTATCTTTTTTAGTAAATATGACACCTCCAAATCTCTCTACGGCCTTACCTCTCCTTGAGTTTATCAGTGTTGTAATAGCATATAGATGATATTTTCTCTGTAATTGCACATAAAAAGCGGGATTTGCTAATAAGAAATCTATTCTCCCTGATCTTACAGCAGGTTCAATAGCGACAAATTTAAGGGGAATGATTTGGAACTTTTCTCCTAACTTTTTACTAATATAGGCACCTGTTGCGCCCCATTTTTTCATACACTTTGGAGCCCCCCTTTTTGCTAATACTCCTATCTTATTAATAGCATGTGCCTGGTGAATAGAGACTAAAGAAAAACAGAAAATTGCACCTATTATCATTATTATCATACCTTTTACAAATTTTTCCTTTTTCATTTTATTTAACCCCCTTTTCCTATATGATTTTTCTAATTAAGATTATCGGTTTTATGAGGTTAATCTTTAGTGTTGATTGCCAAAATCATTTCCATAAATGATATTTAATAGTTAGAGAAGAGTTCACAATTTGTAAAAGATCTGATAGTGTCTATTGCATATCTAAGAGAGAGGAGTGAAGAGATGAAATTGGATAGCATCGGTTTTATTGGAACTGGGAATATGGCAACTGCCCTGATTAAGGGAATATTGGAGGGGGGGATATTTGATAAGAGCAGGATCTATGGATCTGATAAAGATCAGGAAAAGCTGAAGAAGATATCTAAGGAACTTGGTATAGGTGTCTATAGCTCTAATATCTCTCTGGCTCAGATATCCTCCATTGTGGTTTTATCTGTTAAACCACAGTCTATAAAAGAGGTGTTGGAAGAGGTAAAAGATTATGTTGGAGGAGATAAACTTATTGTATCTATTGCAGCGGGGGTGCCTATAGCCTTTATAAGATCCTTTTTAGGTAGAAAAGTGCCCATTGTGCGCGTGATGCCCAACACCCCTGCTTTAATAAGAAGGGGGATAAGTGGAATTGCAACTGATAAGAGGCTTTCAGATGAGATAATGGATATGATATTTAAAATATTTTCAGCTGTTGGGGAGGCAATAGTTGTAGAAGAAAGGATGATGGATGCAATTACTGCAATTTCAGGAAGTGGACCTGGCTATGTGTTTCGCTTTATGGAATGTATGGTAGAGGGTGCAATTCAGATGGGTTTTGAAGAAGAAGTTGCAAGACGATTGGTTGTAAATACCTTCTTAGGTGCATCTGAGCTTGCAAGGATATCCCAGGAGTCTCTATCTTCACTTAGAGAGAAGGTAACATCTCCTGGGGGAACCACTGAGGCAGCACTAAAGATATTTGAGCAAAGAGGGCTTAAAACTATTATCTTAGATGCATTAAAAGCGGCTAAAAATAGAGGAGAAGAGATAGGAAGCTCCTATAATTATACCCAATAGCGAGAGCCTTGCATAACCCCTTTTTATACAGGGGGTTACACCCCTACACCCCTGTCATTGCGAGCGAAGCGAAGCAATCTTATACCTTTTATAGATTGCTTCGGGTCTTTTAAGACCCTCGCAATGACAGATTCCATTTACAGTTTTTTCTGAGAGCTTTTAAAAATTCAAATCTCTCAATAGTTAAGCAGTTGCAATACTTTTTATTTGTTATGCCGTAGCATATACCTTTTTTTCAAGGGCTCTTAGCCTGTCTAATATATCAGCAGTAACCTTCTCTTCCCGTTTAATCCTTTCCATCTCCTGGGCAATTCTGGTTGTCTGAAAGATGACCTGATCTATTCTTCTATTGGTGATATCGATTTTCTGAAG
>CAYTXJ010000028.1:0-19800 GCA_964440775.1 uncultured Desulfobacteraceae bacterium
GAGAGCTTTGCATAACCTCTTTTTACACTGCGACCCCTGTCATTGCGAGCGAAGCAAAGCAACATGTCATTGCGAAGCTCCGAAGGAGCTGAAGCAATCTCATCCCCCTTCTACCCCCGAACCATGAACCATTCTCAGATTGCTTCGCAATGACAGATTCCATTTACGGCTTTTTCTGAGAGCTTTGGAAAATTCAAAGCTCTCATAAGAGGAGACCTTATAATAAAAATTATCTTTTCTTTTTTAGAGTTCCAGCCATGAATCGGAATATAAGGTATGACCCAAAATAACCTTTGCGGTCTTTACATAATCTTGAAGCTCTTTGCTGAGGCTTCCCATATCTATCTTTTCACCATCCATTACCTTATAAATCACCTCTACTATATCAGGCCTCTTCCCTCTTGCAATCTCAATAAGCCTATCATCATAGGCATCAGCAATACATGAATACAGGCCATTTCTTTCCAGCATAACCATATATGTCTGATTCAGAATGGGCCTTAGATGCTTTGGAGGACCATTGGAGACATTTGATAGTCCACAGGTGGACTTAATCCCTGGAAACATATCCTGGAGCATCCCCTGAAATTTAAGCAGACTCATTACCTGAGGCTGCTGAATATTAACAGGTGTTACAACTCCATCCACAAAGATATCCTCATTGGGAACTCCCGCTTCATTTGCAGCATATATGAGCTCAGCTGCCAGAGCACCTCTCTCATTTTCATCCCTTGGAAGACCCTCTGGCCCCCACATAAGTGCAATTATATAGGCATTGTACTTTACTGCAAGGGGAATCATCTTCTCATACCTTTCAGGCCTACACATGATGGAATTAATAATTGCCTTTCCTTTATGGATCGCAAGCCCTGCCTCCATGGCCTCTATATTAGAGGTGTCAAGACAGAGAGGGGGACTATCCCCTATCTCCTCCTGTATGGTCTTTACCACCCATTCCATAAGCTGAGGACCATCCCTTCTGGCAGGCCCCAAGTTTATATCAATAAAATCCATTCCTCTTTCTTTCTGCCTCTTTGCCTCTTCCACTATGGGTCTTGCATCTCTTTCCTTTAATGCCTTTCCTATAATCTTGTTCATTACATTTAGATTCTCTCCTATTAGTATCATCTCCCAAACTCCTTTATTTATTTATACATCTCTTTTAGAAACTTGGGTATTAAAGAGGCTTCCCTAGGACCTATTATCACTTCCCAGTCAGGAAGCTCCTCTTCCATATCACCACTAATGGATGCGGCATATCCAGGAATTATCACCTTTCTATGGGAGATCTTGTCTGCAATTCCACACTTTTTAACAAAACTTCCCACCGCATCACCTGTAAATTTCCCCGCAGCCCATGCCGTCAAAACAGAGAGCCCTTCAGTGTCCATAATCAGAAGCCAGCTTGGAACTCTGCTTGCCTCTATCTCACCACTTGCAATAAAATAGGTAAGGGAGAAATTGGTGGTAACAAGCACAGGAGAATTTTCATCAGGCTTCCCGATCTCATAGATGCCTTGGGTGACTGTCATTGGCCTCTGGGGATCAGTAAATATGTTTAACCTCTCTACCAGAAGTGGAAACAGACTCTCCCCCTTAAAATCAGAAAGAATTACAATACCTGCATACTTTGCAATTAGCATAGAGGTAATAAGGGTCTCCACATCCAGATTGGAGGCCATTTCACATGGGAAGGTTATGGTGGGAAATCCAAGGGAGCGTGTCTGCGCAACCAATGGTGCCTTTCTTATTATGATCTGGTCTTTAAATACCTCATTTAGATCACGGGAGCCTGAATCTATCACCAGATCTTTTAGACCCATCTCAGTGAGTCTATCTGTTAACTCCATAACCTCCTCTATACCATTTCCCTTAACAGCCAGAGGAAGGTCATTTTCTTTTGCAAGCTCAGCCATCTGCTCTAAATTTTCCTTTACTGCAGCATAAAGAAGCGGCCTTTTAAATCCACATACCTTTAAGGCAGAAGCAAGCCTTTTGGAATCTTGGGACATAAGAATCAGATTAAATTCACTCTTCTTTGCAATCTCCTCTGCTGCACTCACAAAGGCGTCTTCACCATCAGAGTCCTTCAATGCTACCAATTCTGGTCTCAGATTTAGCCCAACCCTCTCATATTGATAGGCATTCCACTCTTTAAGCTTCTTTTCCAACACCTCTTTTTCTATAGTAGATTCCACCAGAACTCCGATTGCCGTTGGATTATAGAATGTCTTTTCATGGCGAAACATAACAGTTTCACCACCTATCTTAAACCTGCGAACCCCCCTTCCGATCTTTACCTCCCTTATAGGAGGGGCAGATGCCTCTGCCAGTTTTTCCCGTGCTTCATCACTGATATAGGGGCAAGAGTCCAGCTCTGCCTTGCCAGAGGCAAGATTCATTGCAAAGGCAAGACAGGTAGGGACACCACATTCACCACAATTTGTCTTTGGAAGCAATTTAAAGATCTGAATTCCTGTAAGTGCCATATTCCACTCTCCTTATTCTGAAACTATTGGTTCCATATTAAGTGCAGGATGAGCCTTTTCCTGTAAGAATGGAAATATCTCATCCTCAGTAATTCCCACTGTCTCATCAGCAATCCTGTCAATAAGATCAGGCATTCCCACCTCTTCACCTCTCCTAATAAGCCTCTCCCTTATCTCCTCTTTAAGGGACTTGGGCATCCATACTAACCTTAGTATACCTCCATCACCGAGGATAAATTTTCTCTGGGTAATATTATACTTGGAATGACCCACAAATCCAGGGGTTGATCTACCACCTCCAATAACTCCCGCAAGAGTTGAAAATTTCATTCCACACGGGGTTTCTCCTCTATAATCTCTGTGAACTGTCATAATACCATTACACTTAGGAAGCACAACCGCTATACACTCACAGCAACCACATGTGGTCATGGGATCATGCACGATGCTGTAAAAATTATAGTGATCAATTGCACCTCTTGATGCCTTTAAAACAAACTCATTTACTCCTTTCCATTGACCAAGTTTTGGATCAAGACACTCTCCCTTGAGCACAGGCTGATTGGGACCTGTAGGATTTATCTCATAAGATGCCTTGCAATCAAACCAGTTATATGCACCACAAAGACCAGTCCTTTCAGGACTAACCACACAGACATGGGTAGGAGCAAATGACTGACACAGGGTGCAGGAATAAAAGATATCTACGTCTTCATCGGTCATCTTTTCAACCCTTTCATCCCTTATTCTATACTCTTCTCTTGCCCTTTCAGTGAGCTTTTGAACATCCTCTTCATTGGTATACAGGGTTACCTGAACCTTATCCACAATCTCGCTAAAGTCTTGATGAAACTTGGCATGTAAAATGGTTCCAATATCCTTGAGCGTAAAACCCTTCTCTATTGCCTGATCAGATACCCTGATCCATGAAATATCCCTCTGACCTATATGCATAATACCTTGAGCATAGTTTATAAGATGATGGATCTGTCTTTCTAAGATGGGCTCAAAGTCTGTCTGCATCTTTCTTCCAGCAACCTGCACATATATACCTAAGGGCAGGCTATCGCCCTTTTTGAGCCCCCCCACATCAGGGCCAATCACTTCAACCTTTCCATCATCTATCTCATTCATCTCTGCCATCTTACAAAGCTCTGTGCACTGGGTTTTGGCCCCGCCCATCTCTAAGAAGAGGTCATCTTTCCTGACCCTCTCACCCTCAAATGCTGGACCATATGCCAAGGGAATGTCTACCTCTGAAATAGTAACTTTAAGACCTCTTATCTCAATTGACTTAGATACAATCTCATCATGCATGACATTGGCAACCACATGTTCATAGGTGCAAACCCCTGTGGGAAGCACTTCGGGTATATCAGTATCTGCAATGGTAGGAAAACCCCAGTTAATGGCACCAGCCGCATTTGCTGCCCATTCTGCATTAACGTCACCAAGTGCATTTATAAATGCAAATATCCTGTTTTTCTGATATGCCAGTTGCCTCTTATAATCACCTGGTTCAATTCCACCAAATGACATACCCGCACGATTTGCAAACCCTAATGCAAATACAGCAGCAGATATATCAGGACCAAAAGGAACCAATCTTGTATTCCATCCTATCTGAACCTTCTCTTGAATAAGCTGTTCAGCAAAGGTGGTGCCGTTCTGATTGGCACACATAAACACATAGATGGTCTTTACCTGATATTCCTCAGCAATCTGCTTGGCGGTTTTACTATCTGGGGCTGCACCCACAATGGCAGCAAATCCAGGGGCAGTTCCATCCACAAATTCTACACCCCTCTTACGCATAATGGCATCATCTGCTGCTCCCAACCAGATCTTACCATTTTCAATATCAGGCTCCTCTACACATGGCTGATAGAAGTCCGGATCTTCCACATACCTTATCGCTTCCACAATCTCCTCTGCAAAGAGTGCCGCCATCCCTGCATCAAGTAAGGCACCCAGATAGGGAAGATGACAATCTTTTTTAATATGAGGGGGAAGTAGCTTACGAGCCAGCTTCATGGGCCTGATCGCAGACTCTAAATCTGTCACCTTAATACCTGTCAGAGAATATATAATGGGTAGATAATATGCGGTATTGGGAAACTCTAATTTTGTAGTGGCACCATAGGTTTCAAGTGCCTTTTTTAACTCTCCCTCTGCCTTAGATACTATATTGTAGGCTCCTTGTATTGCTGCAAATGCTACTAATTTAGACATCTCCTCTTTCCTCCTTCCCTAAGAGGTATTATTGATGTTTATGTATACGAGTTAGATAGAGCCCTATTCTATCTGGTAGCTCCATATCCAGTGATTCAATCACCTCTTCAGGCTCCATCTCTTCTCTTCTCTTCTCTAACTCTTTACTCAATTTCTCCCTTAATTCCTTAAATTCAGCCTCCATCCTCTCAACCTCCTCTTGTTTCTTTCTCTCCTCTTCTTCAGCTCTTCTCTTTTCCTCTTCCTCTTTCTTCTTCTTTTCAAGCTCCGCCATCTCTTTCTTCTTCTTTTCAAGCTCCTCTTTTGCCATCATCTCTTGCTGAATCTTAAGCCTTATCTCTTCCTCAACCTTCTTCCTTAACTCCTCCTCTAATCTCCTCTTATCTTCTTCTCTTACCTCTACTCTCTCCTCAGCCTTCTTCTCTTCTACCTCTTCTTCCACCTTCTTTTCCTCTACCTTTGGCCTTAGCTCTACCACCTTTTCCTCTTTTGGCTTTGGTGCCTCTTTTTCAACCTCAACCTTCTTTTCAGGCTCTTTTGCCTTAGGAGGTGCTTTGACTTTTGGTGCAGGCTTCTTTTCCTCCTCTTCAATGGTAAGATCAGGCTCAGGACTTAAGGAAAGAAGGTCTGCCTCCTTGGCAGGAAGTCTTTTACTTATCTCTCCCACATCCTTTGCAGATCCACCGTTTAACATGAGATCAATAAATGACTTCACCAATCTTACACTCTCTGGATGTCTAAGTATCACCACATCTGCGCCTGCCAATAGGCAACATAAAGCGGTGACACATTCCATTATTACTCCCCTTCTTTCAGGATCTCCCAGGGTGGGAGCCTCATCAAGATCCTGACCCGCCTCTTTACATTTCCAGACCTCATTTCCCACATTTGTGATTATGGGATTCTGAAGCTTATCATCCTCCTGAACCAAGGCGGCCATCTTGATTCTCTCGATAACAGAGTAAGTATATTCAAGCCCATAGCCCAGTCCCCCTGTAGTAGGATCGATAATAATCCTGTCTAAGGGAACACCAAGATTTTCCAATAGTATATTAAGCTGCTTTGCCAGATTAACATCAATGGGGGTGGAAGCCACTACAACCTGTTTATATGCAAGGGCACTTGCACCTATACCTTTATGATTCGCCTCTTCAACCGGAGATAACGACACATTCTTTCCCTCACATATCTCAGCAATCTTCCTCAATACCTTCTCATCCTTCTCATTATCTGCCGTTCCCCATAAGACCACAGGCACGTCCACCGAATCTATTACCCTTTTTGCAATTTCAGCGGCCTCATCTGCGGGCCTATCCATTCCATTGGGATCTGTGCTCTTAAGCTGAATCACCAAGATATCCGCTCCATATTCCTCCACACACATCTTAGCCCATTCCACAGGGTCTGAAACCACATTCTTGAATGGCTCAAGAGCCGCTTTAGGCCACTCCCCACTAGGATCATAGTCCCATATCTCCATGGCCACCCTTGGAGGATTGGGCATATCCCCTTCAAAGATGTAAAAAGGAAGAACCTCTTCCCCACCTATAGTGACTGCCTTTGAACCTGAACCAATGGTCACCTCTTTTATCTTTCCAGTATATTGAGTCTTAGGTATCTCAAATGCCAATTTCACACCTCCTCACAGTGGATTAATTCTCTAAATATAAAAAATTCCCTCCATATATAAGGTTCGAAAACTTACTTTAGTTGCCTCCCTATGTCAAGAAATTTTTATAAATATCTTAATATCATATATTGTATCCAATATTTATATATACTACATATTGTTATTTTTATAAGATCTTTTGAAAAATATTGTATGCATCTCTAAGGGAAGGGTCATTCTCATTTAGATCAAAGACGCTCTTTCCACAGAGATCCAATTCCCTTATCTTTCTGTCTTCAGAGATGAATCCGGCGAATCTTAGAGATGTTTCATTTATATTCTCTTCAATAATATCTTTCTGTTCCTCCCTTATCTGATTAACGATAAGAAATTTCTCTTTGATATTGAGGCCCAAGTTATCAGTAAGTTCAAGTATGCGCTTGGCAGAAAGGATTCCCCTTCTGGTTGGATCTGAAATAATAAAGAGTAGATCTATATTATTAGTGGTAAGTCTGCTTATATGTTCCATACCGGCCTCATTATCAATAACTATGTATCTGTAATTTTTTATGAGTCTATCTAAGAATCTGGTAAGAAGATGGTTTGCGGCACAATAACATCCAGGGCCTTCAGGTCTTCCCATGGCAATAAGATCATATCCGTTAGCTTCTACAATGGCCTGCTCTATCTTCATCTCTATAAACATATCCTTTGTCATACCTATATCCACTCCCCTCTTCATCTCCTCCCTTGCGTCTCCAATGGTCTCTCTAACTTCCAGACCCAACACCTCATTTAGGTTGGTATTGGAATCTGCATCCACTGCAAGGACGGGCTTCATATCATTTTCAATCATAAATCTGATTAACATTCCACATATGGTAGTCTTTCCGGTTCCTCCCTTTCCTGCAACACCTATGGATAGTCTCATCTTAAATTTACCCCCTATAATTATCTTTTAAAACAATGTTCATATTCAATCCAATTTTTCTATTTTAGAAAAGTATATCTTAATAATCCATTATTTTTAAAAGGCTTATTAAAAAGATGGTATCAGTGAAAAAGTCAAGATTTTTAAAGGGATATAATGTTTTTTACAAATTTAGAAAAGTTTGTTATTATTAATATAGATTCTTAGGAGGAATAATAATGGAAATAAGAGTAAAGAGAGAGCTTTTTTATAAAACGGTGTCAAAAATTCAAGGAATAATTGAAAAAAGATCAAATATGCCAATTCTATCAACAGTTCTAATTAATGCCATAGACTCCCAGATCATTCTCACTGCTACAGATCTTCAGATAAGTATTCAAAAATTCTTAGAAGCTGAAATAATTTCGTCTGGATCCATTACCATATCAGGAAAAAAGCTATTTGATATCTTAAAAGAGAGTAAAAGTAAGGAAATCTATATCAAAGAGATGGAAAATAACTGGATTCTTATAGAAGATGACACCACTAAATATCAATTGGCTGGGATTTCTCCTAATCAATTTCCAGCAGTAGGAGAATATAGAGATATTGAAACTATCTCTATCGATGGAGATATTCTTGATGAAATGATTAAAAAGACGATCTTTTCTGTATCAATGGAAGATACTGGTTACAAACTCTCTGGTGTATATATTGAAAAGATAAGAGAGGGGGAGAGAGAAGCCCTTAGAATGGTATCAACAGATGGACACAGATTAAGCCTGATTGATAGGGAGATAGAGGAAATTAGAAATTTAAGTCTGGATCAGGGAATACTTATTCCTAAGAAAGGGATGAGCGAGATTCAAAAGTTGGTATCAGAAGGGGGTATATTTGAATTTGGAATACAGAAAAATGCATGTCTTTTAAGAGGGGTTGATACAATATTATACATAAGGCTTCTGGATGCCAGATTCCCTGACTACAGAAAGGTAATACCTAAGGAGATAAAATACCGAGTCAGTGTTAGGAGGGATATCTTATTGAATGCAATGAAAAAGGCATTTATCTTGGTAAGTGAGGTAAATAAGGGGGTTAAGATGGTTATAGAAGATAATGTGTTAGAGCTTATTTCCATAAATCCAGAGCTTGGAAATGCGAGAGAAAATATACCTGTACAATATCAAGATAGCAAAATAGATATGGGATATAATGCAAAGTACTTTATTGATGTCCTTCAGGCTATGGAAAGTAAGTTTATTGAGATTGGATTTATTGATGATCTCCATCCCTGTGTTATTACCGGTAAAGAAGATATTGGATTCTTAGCACTTATTATGCCCATGAGGATACCGGAATGAGACAGGACAACTATACTGCATCTGATATTAAGGTATTAAAGGGTCTGGATGCTGTAAGAAGAAGACCTGCAATGTATATAGGTAACACAGGGGTGGAAGGACTTCATCATCTGGTATATGAAGTGGTTGACAATAGCATAGATGAGGCCCTTGCAGGATTTTGTGATAGGGTTGAGATAGAGATCTATCAGGATGGTAGTATCAGGATAACAGATAATGGCAGGGGAATCCCTGTTGATATTCATGAGACAGAAAAGATTTCAGCTCTGGAAGTAGTAATGACGCGGCTCCATGCAGGGGGTAAATTTGATAACAAGATATATAAGGTCGCAGGCGGGCTTCATGGAGTGGGAGTATCTGTAGTAAATGCCCTTTCAGAATTTTTAGAAGCAGAGGTCTATAGGAATGGAAGGATCTATTTTCAAAGATATGAAAAGGGTATTCCTGTAAGTAAAGTAAAGGTAAAAGGAGAGACCAATAAAAGAGGAACAAGTATAAGATTTTTTCCAGACAGAAGCATATTTAATTCCATTGAATTTGATTTTGATATCATCTCAAGAAGAATGAGAGAGCTTGCATATCTTACCCGTTCACTCCGTATCAGCATTAATGATAGAAGGATTGGTAAAAAGAGGGAATATTTCTATGAGGGAGGAATTGTATCATTTGTAGAGGATCTAAACAGGAATAAGGAGGTTATTCATCCCAAGCCCATATATATATATGGAAAAAGGGATAGCATAATTATTGAGGTTGCAATACAATACAACAGCTCCTATAAAGAGACACTACTTACCTTTGCAAATAATATAAATACAAAAGAAGGAGGAACTCACCTTATAGGGTTTAAATCTGCACTCACCAGAAGTATAAATAACTATCTTCAAAATACCAATCAGTTTAAGAATTTTAAATATAGACTCACTGGAGACGATGTCCGTGAAGGACTTACTGCGATAATAAGCGTAAAGATTCCTAACCCGCAGTTTGAGGGTCAGACAAAGACAAAGCTGGGAAACAGCGAAGTTAAAGGTATGGTAGAGGCATTTGTAAATGAAGGTCTTGGAAGATATCTGGAAGAAAATCCCGGGATAGCACGAACCATATTGGAAAAGGTTATGGAGGCAGCAAGGGCAAGGGAGGCTGCCAGAAGGGCAAAAGAGCTTGCAAGAAAGAAAGGGCTTATATCTGACCATTCGCTTCCGGGAAAGCTTGCAGATTGTCAAGAAAAGGATCCTTCAAAGTGTGAGATATTCATTGTAGAGGGAGATTCAGCAGGAGGATCTGCAAAACAGGGAAGAGACAGACTCTATCAGGCAATTCTTCCAATCAAGGGAAAGATACTAAATGTGGAGAAGGCCCGCTTTGATAAGATGTTATCCAATGATGAGATAAGGACCATTATATCAGCCCTTGGAACTGGAATTGGAGATGATGAATTTGACATTAAATCCCTCAGATATAATAAGGTGATAATTATGACAGATGCAGATGTGGATGGATCTCATATTAGGACCCTGCTTTTGACCTTCTTCTTTAGGCAGATGAGGCCGCTTATTGAAAATGGTCATCTCTATGTGGCACAGCCCCCGCTATACAGGATTCAGGAAGGTAAAGTGGAAAGATATCTAAAGGATGATGATGAACTTAATAGATTTCTTATTGATAGGATCGTAGAAAAAGAAAATATCATACTCAAGGACGGTAGGGAGATAAGAGGGGATGAACTAAAGAGGTTTATAAATAATCTGATAACTATAAAGGAAAATAAAGAGGCACTTTTAAGGAGGGGATATCCACATATTTTGATACAAAAGATAGTATCAACTGATATTAAATCTAAAGATGATTTTAAAGACAGAAATTCCATTGATATGCTCATAGAGGAGCTTCAGAGTGAAGGAATAAAGGTAGAGCAGATAAGCAGAGATGAAAGTGATGGATATTACACATTTGAACTGATGCTTAGAGATATGGAAAGAGTCAAGATTAATCAGGAATTTATCCTTTCAAAAGAACTCGGCAGGATCCTGAATGCAAAAGAAGACATAAGCCAATATAACGATGGCCCTTTCACGATTAAGCGTCAAGAAGATGCAAGAGTATATAAAGATTTTGAAAGTCTCTTAGAAGACATGATGAGTATTTCAAAGAAGGGAGTTACCATTCAGAGATATAAAGGGCTTGGAGAGATGAACCCAGAGCAACTCTGGAAGACAACAATGGACCCTGAAAAGAGGAGGCTTTTAAGGATAAAGATAGAGGATTTTTTAGAGGCAGAAGGTATCTTTTCCGTATTGATGGGAGATAAGGTAGATGCAAGGCGGCAGTTCATTCAGGAAAATGCCCTTGAGGTAAAAGAACTTGACATATAACCTTAAAATATCTTTTACTCTCTCCCTATTATCTTATTTTTCCTTCTTAAAGAAAGGAGAGATATAAGGAATGGCTGAAACTGTCTTATTAGAATCTGTGAATATTGAAGATGAGATGAAGAGGTCATATCTGGAATATTCTATGAGTGTCATTGTAGGAAGAGCGCTGCCTGATATCAGAGACGGACTTAAACCGGTGCACAGACGGGTGCTATATGGGATGTATGAACTTAAGAATTTTTATAATCATCCTTATAAAAAATCTGCAAGGATAGTGGGAGATGTTATTGGTAAATATCACCCCCATGGAGATGCAGCGGTATATGATACCATTGTGAGAATGGCACAGGACTTTTCCATGAGATATCCACTGGTAGATGGGCAGGGTAATTTTGGATCCATAGATGGAGATCCCCCTGCTGCCATGCGATACACAGAGGTCAGGATGACAAGGCTTGCTGAAGAGTTTATGAAGGATATTGAAAAGGACACGGTGGAATTCAATCCCAACTATGATGGAACCCTCAGGGAGCCTTCCATACTTCCTACCCCCATTCCTAATCTTCTTATAAATGGAAGCTCAGGTATAGCTGTGGGCATGGCAACAAATATTCCTCCTCATAATTTAAAGGAGGTATGTAGGGCCGTAATCAGCTTAATTGATAATCCCTCTATAGACGTTGAAGAACTGATGGAGGTGGTAAAAGGGCCTGATTTTCCCACCGCAGGCTTTATCATGGGAAGAGAGGGAATCTTAGAGGCATATAGGAATGGGAGGGGTCTTATAAAGCTGAGGGCCAGGGCATTTGTAGAGTCCCCGAAGAGAGGAAGGAAGAGGATAGTTATTACTGAAATCCCTTATCAGGTAAATAAGCGTAAGCTGATTGAAAGGATTGCAGAGCTTATAAGAGATAAGAAGATTGAAGATGTAAGAGAGATAAGGGATGAAACCGATAGAGATGGCCTGAGAGTGGTATTAGAGCTTACTTCTGAGGCCAACCCCCATGTAATCCTAAATAGGCTCTATAAATACAGTCAGCTAGAGGTCAGCTTTGGAATCATATTCCTTGCAATTGTAAATGGAAGACCTAAGGTTCTGGGATTAAAGGAGATCCTGACAGAGTTTATTGAACATAGAAAGGATATAATACGAAGAAGAACAGAGTTTGATCTCAGGAAGGCAGAAGGGCGGGCACACATATTGGAAGGTTTTAAAAAGGCCTTAGAGAGGCTGGATGAGGTAATTGAACTCATCCGATCTTCTACTGATCCAAAAGAGGCAAAGTTAAGGCTTATGGAAGAGTTGGAGATAACAGATATTCAGGCACAGGCCATATTGGATCTTAGGCTACAGAGGCTTACTGCCCTTGAAAGGGATAAGATTGAAAGGGAGTATTTGGAGATCTTAAAGGATATAAATAGATTTAAAGAGATCCTTTCAAATCCACATCTGGTCCTTCAGATAATTAAGGATGAAACTAAAGAGATAATGGATAGGTATGGAGATGAAAGAAGGACGGAGATTATAGATAAAGAAGAGGTTATAAAGATTGAAGATATTATAGAACAGGAGCAGATGGTGGTTACCATCAGTCATCATGGTTATATAAAGAGGAATCCCATAAGTCTTTATCGTGCTCAGAGAAGAGGTGGAAAAGGTATCATAGGAGCTAAAACAGTAAATGAGGATTTTATTGAGCTTCTATTTGTTGCCTCAACACATGATATATTCCTCTTTTTTACCAATCAGGGAAGGATGTATACAAAAAAGGTATATGAGATCCCAGAGGCAGGAAGGACATCAAAGGGCAAGGCCATTATCAATCTATTGAATCTGAGGCAGGGGGAAAAGATTGCCACCACCCTTGCAATTAAGGATTTTAAAGAGCCCCGATATGTAGTGATGGCCACAAAAAAGGGAATTGTTAAGAGGATGGAGATATCCCTTCTTTCATCCCAAAATTCCAAGGGCATCGTAGCAATTCACATAAATGAGGGAGACGAACTCATCGGTGTTAAGAGCACCGATGGAACATATGACATATTTCTCACCACCAAATGGGGAAAGTCTATAAGATTTAGGGAATCCGAGATACGAACTATGGGAAGGAATGCAAGCGGAAATATAGGTATTCGGATGGAGGGGGATGATGAGGTGGTAGGGGTGGAGGTGCTTCAAGAAGGAGCTACTATCTTGATTGTTACAGAAAATGGCTATGGAAAGAGGACAAAGACCGAGCAATACCGTGTTCAGGCAAGGGGGGGGAAAGGTATAATTACTCATAAGGTTACAGAGAGAAATGGCCCTGTGGTCTATGCATACCAGGTGGAAGATACAGACAGATTGATGCTAATTACGAATAGAGGAAAGATAATAATGATAAAGGCAAGTGACATTCCGATAACGGGCAGAAACACTCAAGGGGTCAGGCTCATAAATCTTGAGCAAGATGAAAGGGTAGTGGGAGTTGCAAAGGTAGTGGAAGAGGAATAGAGCATGAATACAGAAAGAGTGGCAGTAATAGGTGCCGGAAGTTGGGGAACGGCACTATCAAATCTCTTAGCCCAAAAGGGTATAGGTGTGGATCTTTGGGTAAGGGAAGAGGATGTCTTCAACAGTATAAAGAGAAGGAGAGAGAATAGCAGGTTTTTGCCAGGTGTAAGGATTGCAGATGGTATAAGGCCCTTTTTAGAAATTGGAGAAGTGGTTCACGATAAAGATATAGTTATTATTGTGGTTCCATCGCATGCTTTTAGAGATATCTTATATAAGATTAGGCCATATCTTAAAGAGGGGATCTTCATTGTCTCTGCTACAAAAGGGATAGAGAATCAGACTCTTATGACAATGCAGAGGGTTGCAGAAGATGTTTTAAAAGGAGGACAAGGTTATGGATATGCGGTTATTACGGGTCCCAGCTTTGCAAAAGAGGTCTGCCAAAAATTGCCTACTGCTGTAACTATTGCATGTGGTGATCTGGAGTTAGCCCGAACTCTTCAGCGTCTATTTTATACCGAATACTTCAGGGTATATATAAATGATGATGTTATAGGATCTGAGATAGGTGGTGCACTAAAAAATGTTATTGCAATTGCCTCCGGTGCATCAGATGCCCTGGGTTTTGGGCACAATGCAAGGGCAGCACTTATAACCAGGGGGCTTGCCGAGATTACAAGGTTGGGCGTTGCGATGGGTGCAAAACCTTTAACTTTTTCAGGGCTTGCAGGACTTGGAGATCTGGTGCTTACCTGTACCAGTGAATTGAGTCGTAACAGGACAGTGGGTTTTAAGATAGGGGAAGGTAGGAAACTTTCTGAGATTCTTTCAGAGATGGATATGGTAGCCGAGGGAGTAAGGACCACAGAGAGTGCCTATGGGCTTTCTTTAAAGATGAAGGTTGAAATGCCTATTACCAAAGAGGTATATGGGATCTTATATGAAGATAATGATCCAAGGGATGCGGTTTCAAGGCTGATGGGAAGGGAACTCAAAGAAGAGATATGGTCTTAGTTCAGTTGAGGAAAGGATAAGATGATAGAGATAAGATTTCATGGAAGAGGGGGCCAAGGAGCGGTAGTGGGTTCAGAGACCCTTGCCCATGCCTTCTTTATTGAAGGGAGATATGTTCAGGCATTTCCTGCCTTTGGCGTAGAGAGGAGGGGGGCACCGGTAGTTTCATTCTGCAGGGTAGATGAAAGGTCCATTAATCTAAGAACTCAGATATATAGCCCAGATCATATAGTGGTATTAGATTCCTCTCTTCTTGACACCATAGATGTTACCCAGGGGCTAAAAAGGGGTGGGGTGATACTGATTAATGGAAAGAAAAGCCCTTCACAATACAGGGAAAGGATCAAAGGAGATTTTGAGATATGGTCTGTGGATGCATCTTCCATTGCGCTTCGCTATGGTCTTGGCTCATCTTCAAATCCCATAGTAAATACCGCCATATTGGGAGCCTTCTCAAAAGCTACAGGTGTTGTGCAGATTGAATCAGTGGAAGAGGCCATAATTGAGTATGTGCCCGTAAAGAAAGAGGAAAACAGAAAGGCCGCAAGAGAGGCCTATGAAAGGGTAATAAAGGAATGAGGAGTAGAGACGATGATTAAGAGCTGGAAAGATTTTCCCCTTATGAATGTCTCCTTAGGGAATATGCTCCATAATAAGACAGGGAGCTGGCGGTATCTTAGACCTATTTATGAAGACAAGGTGCCACCCTGCCAGAATGCGTGTCCCATTGGAAATGATATAGAAGGCTGGATAAGATTGATACAGAAAAGGGACTACCATAGGGCATATAGACATCTAAGATGGGAGCAGCCCTTTCCTTCAATCCTAGGAAGGGTATGTTTTAGCTTTTGCCAGGGGGCATGCAATAGATCCCACTTAGATGAAGAGATACAGATCAGGGAGCTTGAAAGATTCCTTGGAGATATGTATTCTGCCTCAGATCTTCCTTTGCAGATTCCGTCATATAATGGAAGCTCTTTAGCTATAGTGGGTTCAGGGCCTGCGGGGATGGCAGCCGCCTATTTTTCAAGACTTTTAGGATTTAAGGTAACCATATTTGAGCTACAGAGATACTTGGGTGGAATTCTCAGAGTGGGGATTCCAGAATATCGCCTTCCAAAGAAGCTGGTAGATACCGAATTTGAGCTATTAAGAAATATGGGTGTGGAATTAAGTCCAGGAACTGGTCTTGGAAGAGATATAGATCTTTATGAGTTGTCTAAGGAAGTTGACTATATCTTTTTGGCCTTGGGAGCACACAAGAGCAGGTCATTGAATATGGAAAATATATCCAATAGCCCTCATATTATGGATGGGCTATCTTTTTTAAAGAAGGTAGCAACAGCTCAAGAGCTAAACATCGGAAGAAAGGTAGCCATAATTGGTGGAGGAAATACCGCAATTGATGCAGCAAGGAGCGCAATTCGCTTAGGTGCAGATGTTACCATAATATACAGAAGGTCAGAGAAGGAGATGCCCGCACATCCAGAGGAGATAAGGGAGGCAAAGGAAGAGGGGGTGAGGTTTATATTCCTTGCCATGCCTGAGAAGGTAAAGTTTAAAAAGAATGGAGCAATTGAAAGGCTTTTGTGTTGTGAGATGCTTTTAGGCCCGGTAGATGAAACTGGAAGGCAGAGCCCCATTAAAAAAGAGGGATCACTTTTTGAAGTGGAGACAGATACAATAATTGTTGCAATAGGGGAGGAGACTGAGCTTAGCACTTTAGAAGATATCTTAAGCATTGAAGATGGGGCCATAAAGGTAAAAGATGATATGAAGGTAATAATTAAAAGGGAATTGGATGCAGAGATATTCGCAGGTGGTGATGTAATAGGCTGGCCCAGAACCGTTGCCCATGCCATCTCCTCTGGAAAGAGGGCCGCAATCTCCATGGACTGCCACAGAAAGGGTATTCCCTTTTCAGATGTGCTTAAAGGGATATCAATAGGAGATGGTCTTGGTATAAGTTTTATGGAATATAAAGGAATTGAGCCCCTTACTCCTGTAAAGAAAAACAGGAGCGTAGTAGTAGATTCGTCCCAGATTGTATATGAATATTTTAAAAGGGCTCCTTCAATAAAGATAGAAAATAGGGCGGCAATGGAGCGTAAACAAGACTTTTTACCCATTAAAGCCACCTTTTCAGAAGATGAGGCCTTAGCAGAGTCTGAACGCTGTATTCACTGTGGTCGTTGCACAGAATGTGATAACTGCCTCATATTCTGTCCTGATATGTCAATCAGGGTTAAAGGAGAAGGAAGATTTGGTTATGAGATTGACTATGACTACTGTAAAGGCTGTGGCCTATGTTTTTCAGAATGCCCCAGGGGGGCAATCAGTATGATTCCTGAGGAGGTTTAATTGAAGCAGGTAATTAAAGGAAATATCTCCGTTTCACATGCAGTAAGGCTCTGTAGAGTCGGAGTGATTTCCGCATATCCCATCACTCCCCAGACCACCATAGTAGAAGAGCTCTCTGAGATGTGTGCAAGAGGGGAGCTGACGGCAGAGTTCATAAAGGTGGAAAGTGAACACTCTGCAATGGCCGCCTTGGTAGGATCGGCATCAACAGGAGTGAGATCTTTTACCGCTACAAGCAGTCAAGGACTTTTACTTATGCACGAGGTGCTTCATTGGGCAAGTGGGGCAAGGCTTCCCATAGTAATGGCCAATGTAAATCGGGCGGTGGGGCCTGGATGGAACATATGGGCAGATCAGACAGATTCCATATCCCAGAGGGATACGGGCTGGATACAGATATATTGTGAGAGCAACCAGGAGGTGCTGGATAGCATTATCATAGCCTATAGGCTTGCAGAAAAGGTCTTTCTACCTGTTATGGTCATATATGATGCATTCTTCCTGAGCCATACCTCTGAGATTGTAGATATACCAGAGATTGAAGAGGTAGATTCCTTCCTCCCCCCTTATAATCCTCCCTTTAGGTTGGATATAGATGATCCAAAGATGTTTGGAGGGATGATAGGGCCAGACTATTATTTTGAAGAGAGATACAGGATATTCAGGGATTCCATAAATGCGATTTCAGAATATGAAAAGATATGTGATGAATTTTATAAGATCTTTGGAAGACCATATGGGATAGTGGATACATATAAGACAGAGGATGCAGAGCTGATTCTGGTTACAGCAGGGACGCTTAGCTCAGTGGCAAGGATTGCAGTAGAGAAGATGCAAAAAAGGGGGGTAAAGGTAGGCCTTATGAAGCTCAGGATGGCAAGACCCATGCCTACCTCAAAGTGGCGTAAGGTGCTTGGCCACGCTAAAAAAGTTGCGGTTATTGACAGAAACCTGATCGGTGGACTTGGTGGTGGATTCGCATATGATATACGCTCTTCACTGTATGGGCTGAACCATAGACCAGAGGTTTTTTCAGTGATTGCTGGTCTTGGTGGGAGGGATGTGACATTAGAGGATATGGAAGGGATAATAGAAAAGGTCATTAAGAGGGAGAGGGCAGAAGAGATGCCCATATTTTGGAATCTAAAGGAATAGGAGAAGGGGAGAAGGTGCAAAACAGATTTAATATTTCAAGGGCACTGCTTACGGCAGAGGATCTCTTTCAGCCAGGGGGGCTTTCATGTCAGGGCTGTGGTGCAGCCCTTTCCATGAAGTTGGCTCTCAAGGCGCTTGGTAAAAGGACCATTGTGGTTATTCCCGCATGCTGCTGGACCATCATTGTAGGTTCATACCCATATACAACCTTAAAGGTTCCTGTAATTCATGTTCCCTTTGAAACCGCTGCAGTGGTTGCATCGGGAATAAGGGCGGCATTGGATATAAGAGGAGAGCAGGACATTGTGGTTATGGCATGGGCTGGAGATGGGGGTACATTTGATATAGGGCTTCAAGCGCTATCTGGAGCCGCAGAGAGAAATGATGATATCCTCTATGTCTGCTATGATAACGAGGCATACATGAATACAGGGATACAGAGATCCAGTGCCACTCCGATGGGCGCCTGGACCACCACCACACCTGAAGGTGCCCTAAAAGAGGAGCCAAAAAAGGATATGGAAGGTATAATGCTTGCACATGGAATACCTTATGTGGCTACGGCATCTGTTGCATTTCCAGACGATCTCATAAATAAATTTCAAAAGGCAAGGTATATTAAAGGCACAAAATTTATTCACCTTTTAAGCCCATGCCCCCCTGGATGGAGAATAGAGCCTTCAAAGAGCATTCAGATTGCCAGGATGGCAACCCAGTGCCATCTATTTCCTATCTATGAGGTGGAAAATGGAAGATACAGAATAACCGTAAGACCAGATACCACAATTAGTGTGGAGAAATATATTAAAGCACAGGGCAGATTTTCAAGGATTGATAAAGATACCATCAAAAAGATACAGGAACATACAGAACTTCGCTGGCAAAGGCTTTTAGATCTAACCAGATCATAAAAAAGGAAGAAGGTAAAGATGAAGACATACCTGGAATGCTACCCCTGTTTTCTAAGACACGCTCTTGAGGCATCAAAAATAGCAGGGCTTGATGAAGAAAGGAAAAAACAGATCCTGAATTCCACAATGGATATCTTAAAATCGATTGCCTTGAATGCATCTCCTCCCCATATTGCAAAGCTTATACATAGAAAGATAAGGGAGCTGAGCGGATTAAGAGATCCCTATAGATCCATAAAGGATAGGCAGAACAGCGGAATGCTAAAGATGGAAGGGAGATTAAAAAGATATATTATAAAAAGCCCTATGCCCATAATTCAGGCATTAAGGCTTGCAGGCTCATGTAATGCCATTGATATGGGACCATCCAGAAACTGGGAAGAAGTGGACGAACTTTTAAGTGATCTTTTCAACCCAGATATTGGGCGATTTGAATATGAAAGGTTCTTAGAGAGGCTTAAACAGACAAAGAGGCTTCTGTATATAGTAGATAATGCAGGGGAGATTGTGGGAGATAAGTTGATGATCTCTACTATAAAAGAATATAAAGAGGATGTGGAGGTGGTTGTGGCTGTAAGGGATAAGGCGGTATTGAATGATGCCACATTACAAGATGCAAAAGAAATTGGGATAGACAGAGTGGCTGATAAACTTATCACCACAGGGATAGATGCACCAGGTGCAATACTTAGTGAGTGTTCAGAGGAGTTTTTAGATACATTTAAGAGAGCAGATCTTATAATTTCAAAAGGTCAGGGGAATTATGAGGCACTGGATAAAGAGAAAAGAGAAGGCCTATTCTTTCTGCTTCAGATAAAATGCAAGGTAGTTTCAAAAGATCTACAGGAACCCATAGGAAAGATAGTCCTACAGGAATCACTATCCA
>CAYTXJ010000029.1:0-8186 GCA_964440775.1 uncultured Desulfobacteraceae bacterium
TGAATTGAAGGAAAGGATATACCCATGGTCATAGCAATTGCAAGTGGAAAGGGAGGAACAGGAAAGACTATGGTTGCAACCAATCTGGCCCTCACTATCGGAAAAGATGTCCAATTTCTAGACTGCGATGTAGATGAGCCTGATGCGCATCTCTTTTTAAAGCCTGAGATAGAGCGGAGTGAAGTTGTTAAGGTTCCTGTTCCAAAGGTGGATGAGAATCGCTGCAATCTCTGCGGGAAGTGTCAGGAGATATGTCAGTTTAAGGCCATAGTGGTAATAGCTGATAGGGTGCTCACATTCAATGAGCTGTGTCATAGCTGTGGAGGATGTTTTAAGGTATGTCCCCAGGGTGCCATATCTGAAGATGAGAGGGAGTTGGGAATAATTGAGATGGGTTTTGCGGGTGGTATCCGCTTTGTGCACGGGCGCTTGAGAATAGGAGAGGCCATAGATGGGCCTCTTATAGAAGAGGTAAGGAAAAGGGCAGAGGATTCGCCTATAACTATAATTGATGCTCCACCTGGAAGTTCATGTCCTGTGGTTCAGGCGATTAAGGGTGTGGATTTTGTTCTATTAGTTACAGAGCCTACCCCTTTTGGCCTGTTTGATCTTAAGATTGTCCATAGGGTAGTTGAGATACTCGGGATTCCGTGTGCCTTAGTGATAAATAGGGCCGATGTGGGAGACAGTGGGGTAAAAGAGTATGCAAAAGAGAAGGAGATCCCGATTCTGCTTGAGATTCCCTTTGACAGAAGGATATTGGAGCTTTACTCTGAGGGAACCGCATTGGTAAGTGCTGTGGATAGCTGGAAGGAGAGATTTGAAGAGCTGTTTGGCAAGATAAAGAAGATATCGCAAGGAGAGGGAAATGGCAAGTGAACTTGTAATTATAAGTGGAAAGGGGGGAACGGGAAAGACAAGCATTGTGGGAGCTATTTCCCATTTTATCTCAGATAAGATAATTGTGGATACAGATGTGGATGCCTCAGATCTTCATCTTCTTCTTTCGCCAGAAATCTTGGAAGAGCATGAATTTGTAAGTGGGCATGAGCCGGTGATCTTAAGGGACAGATGTACAGAGTGTGGACTCTGCAGAGAGCTCTGCAAATGGGATGCTATAAGTGAAGACTTCACAGTAGATACCATATCGTGTGAAGGATGCGGTGTATGTTATTATTTCTGTCCTGAAAAGGCCATTGACTTTGTGGATCGCATATGTGGCAGATGGTTCATATCAGAGACCAGATTTGGCCCTTTTCTCTATGCCCACCTTGACCCAGGAGAGGAGAATTCTGGAAAGCTGGTTACGCTCTTAAGACAGAAGGCAGGGGAGGTGGCTAAGGAAAGGGGTGTGGATCTCATAATCACAGATGGCCCTCCTGGGATAGGGTGTCCAGTGATTGCCTCAATTGGGGGTGCTAAGGCAGTTCTGATTGTGACAGAGCCAACTATTTCAGGAATCCATGATTTTGAAAGGATAGCAGATCTTTCACATCACTTCAAGGTGCCTCCGCTTCTCTGTATAAATAAGGCAGATGTTAATTTGGAAAACAGGGAAAGAATAATAGAGATATCTAAGCGTAAAGGGGTGGAATTTATCGGAGAGATTCCATTTGATATGACATTTACAGAGGCAATGGTAAATGGTAAGACTATTGTGGAATATGCACCTGATTCTGCTTCATCTCTGGAGATCAAAAAGATCTGGGAAAGGCTCTCTTTATATCTCTAAATTTAATTAAAGAGAGTTTAAAAAGGGGGAAAAGATATGAATGAATTAAAGAGAAGGGATTTTTTAAAATTCATGGTTGCAGGGGGAACCCTGCTTGGAATGGGTGGCGTGAGTGTTTTTGAGCCACTTAAGGCACTGGCCTCTGGTAAATATGATATAGGTCAGTGTAAAAGTTTGAGGATAAGGTGCATCTCTGAGGTTGGATGGTTTGACTCAAAGAAGCTCATCTCTCAGATAAAGGCGGCAGGGGGGCTAAAGACTAATCAGTGGATAATTCCTTGGGATCCTTCAAATGCTGCAGGGAGTTGCTCTCTTATAGATGTGGAGATGTTGGATGGCACTCATCACAAATTTCTGATAGATACTGGATGGAACCCTTATTATATGGATCAGGCATTCAAGAGGGAAGGAGTTGATAAGATGCTTGAAGATGGTGAGATTGAATTCCTCTTTATATCCCATGAGCATCTGGATCACTTCTGGGGGCTTGAAGCGGTGCTCAAGTATAATCCTGAAATTAAGATAATAATTCCAAGCACCTTTTATCCTGAGGGAATGCATTTCATAAGGGGTGCTGAGTATATTGTTCCCAGTGCAAGAAACAGGATAACTCATAGAGGAGAGTTAGTTCAGACACGACCCGGAACTATAAACAGACTTTATGATGGATGTGTTGCTGTATGTTTTGATCTTCCAATTATTATCAGGGTAAGGGGTGAGCAGTCCCTGTACTTTAATATTAAAGATAAAGGAATAGTATGTGTTACGGGGTGTTGTCATCAGACTATACTCACCTTTGCAGATTTTGGAAGGGAAAAGATCTTAGGTGGAGAGAGGATGTATGGAATATATGGTGGGCTTCATATCGCACCTTTTGGCCCCATGAATCCAAAAAGGGAGCGAATGGTGAAGGGTATGGCAAAATATGGTTTCAAAAAGATTGCCTGTAATCACTGCACAGGTATTCCTGCTGTTAAGATGATGGTGGAGTTGGGATATCCTGTAGTCAAAGGCACAGGAAGATATGGCTCAAAGAGTAAGCTCTATGTGGGAAACGGTGATGAGGTAGTATTTGGATAACCTAAATCTCTTTTCCTGCAAGAGGAATGTCTCTTGCAGGAAAAAGAGATTATAAAATTCCTTGCCATTTATCTTTTAATAATTACAATTATCTCTTTATCTATAGGGATTAAAGACTTTGGAGGAAAGATAGGATGGCACGTAGATGCGAGATATGTGGAAAAGGAGTGCAGGTAGGTCATAATGTAAGCCATGCCAATAACAGGACCAAACGAAGATGGTATCCCAATCTTCAACGGGTCAGAGCGGTTAGAGATGGAAGAGTGGTAAGGATCAGGGTCTGCACATCATGTATCAAATCGGGTAGGGTTGTAAAACCCTGAGTTATATCCTTTCCACAATTAGTATATCTTTGAGCCTCTTAATGGAACTCATTATATCTTGAAGCTGTCTGTAGTTTTCAACCTCCAAGGTGAAAACAGAGATCCCTTTTCTGTCCGGGGTCGTCTTTATATCGGCCTCCAGGATATTGGCATTCTTCTTACTTATTATGGAGCTTATCTCAGCCAGTATTCCCTTTTTATCTTTTGAGGTAACCTTTAATTTTACCTGATACAGATCCTCATCTGAGGGTTCCCACAGCACATCCACCAGCCGTTCCTTTTCAGCATCCAGGATATGTCTGCACCCCTTTTTGTGAATGGTCACCCCTCTTCCCCGGGTTATATAGCCTATGACATTTTCTCCTGGTATGGGATTACAGCAGTTTGCAAATCTGATAAGGACATTGTCTACACCCCTTATCTTAATTCCATGAGTTTGCCTCTTTTTAAAACGGGATACCACCCTATTTAGGATTCCACCTGCAAGTCTTTCACTCTGTATCTTTGGTCTGAGCCTTCCGATAACCTGTCTTGGAGAGATCTTTCCCCAACCCACATTGGCAAGGAGATCTTCAGCAGAAGAAAAAGAGAACTCCTCTGCAATCTGTCTCAGTTGATCACTCTCCAATAGATTGTCCATCTGTATCTTTGCATGTTCAAGCTCCTTTTCAATGAGTTCCTTTCCGATGGAGATACTCTCCTCTTTTCCCTGTCTTCTTATCCACTGGCGTATCTTTGCCTTTGCCCTTGAACTTTGAACAAAATCAAGCCAATCTCTTCTTGGATGTTGTTTTGGAGATGTTATGATCTCAACAATGTCTCCGTTTCTAAGTCTATAGTCCAGTGGAACCAGCCTGTTGTTTACCTTTGCCTGTATGCATCTGTCCCCTATCTCTGAGTGAATGCTGTATGCAAAGTCAACAGGAGTGGAACCCTTGGGGAGCTTTTTTACCTCGCCCTTTGGGGTGAAGACATAGACATCGTTTGGGAAGAGTTCCAACCTTACAGATTCCAGAAATTCCTTTGGATCTTTTAGATCTCTCTGCCATTCCAATAACTGCCTTAGCCACTTAAAGTATTCCTCTTCCTGTTCAGTGGTCTTACCCTTACCCTCTTTATATTTCCAGTGAGCTGCTATTCCCTCTTCAGCAATTCTATCCATCTTCCAGGTGCGAATCTGTATCTCCATCCTCTGCCCCAATGGACCTATTACAGTGGTATGAAGGGACTGATAGAGGTTTTCCTTTGGCACAGAGATATAGTCCTTTATCCTGCCAGGTATGGGAGGCCACATGGAATGGACCAATCCAAGTGTCTCATAACACTCTTTTACTGTATTTACAATAACTCTGAAGGCTATAATGTCATAAACCTCATTTACACTCAGGTTCTGCTCCTTCATTTTTCTGTAGATGCTATATAGATTTTTATGTCTTCCTTTTATGGTGGCATCTATCCCTGCACCTCTGAGTTTCTTCCCTAAGAGTGAAATAACATCTTTTATAAACCTCTCCCTGTATCCCTTTCTCTCGGCTATATCCTGCTTTATCTTTTCATATATCTTAGGCTCTAAGTAATATAGACAAAGGTCTTCAAGAAGTGATTTTATCCAGTATATTCCAAGTCTTCCTGCAATTGGTGCATATATGTCTAAGGTCTCCCAGGCGATGGCCTTCTGTTTTTCAGGGGGATGATATCCCAAGGTCTGCATATTGTGCAGTCTATCAGCAAGCTTAACAATTATGACCCTGATATCATTTGCCGTTGCAAGGATTATCTTTTTCATGTTTTCAGACTGTCTCTCTTCGTAGGTAGCAAACTTCATCTTGCTAATCTTAGTTACTCCTTCAACGATCTGTGCCACTTCTCTTCCAAATAGCTCCACCAGCTCCTCATAGGTTGCCTGTGTGTCTTCCAATGTATCATGGAGAAGCCCAGAGGTGATGGTTGTAACATCCATCTTCATCTTAGTAAGGATATATGCGACCTCTAAGGGGTGAGAGAGATAGGGAAGCCCAGAGAGTCTTACCTGCCCCTGATGGACCTTTGCTGAATAGACATATGCCTTTTCAATAGGCCTTACATCTGCCTTTGGATTGTAGCTGAGGAGATTGTCAATTATATCATTTAGCCTTACCATACAGCTCTTCTATCTTTTTCTTTATAACTGAAGACACGTTTGATAAAGGAACAGAAAAGGGCTCCTTATCCTCCCTTAACTTTATCTCCACCATATCTTCCTCAAGCCCCCTCTTCCCCACCGTTACCCTAAGGGGGATCCCTAAGAGATCCGCATCTTTAAATTTTACACCTCCCCTCAGGTCTCTGTCATCAATCAGGGCATCAATCCCTGAATCTTTCATCTCTCTGTATATCCTCTCTGCCACTTCTGAGACTCTGCTTTCATGTATCTGCACAGGCACAACTATCACTTCAAAAGGGGCTATGGGTATGGGGAATATTATGCCGTCTTTATCATGATTCTGTTCAATGGCGGCTGCAACTGTCCTTCCCACACCTATCCCATAGCAGCCCATAACAATGGGTTTCTCTTTGCCATCTCTGTCTAAGAAGAGTGCTCCCATGGCCTCGCTATATTTTGTGCCCAATTTAAAGATATGCCCTACCTCTATCCCCCTTCCAAAGTGAAGCTCTCCACCACACTTATGGCATCTATCTTCAGGGGTTATAATCCTTATATCGGCAAATGTATCCACCGTGAAGTCCCTATCAAGATTTACGTTTTTAAGGTGTGTATCCTTTTTGTTTGCCCCAGTTACAAAATTTTTCATCCCCTTTATGGCGTTGTCTGCAATTATCTTTATATTCAGGCCCACTGGCCCTGCAAATCCCATAGGAGCATGAGTTACCTCTTCCACTAAGAGGGGATCTGCAAGCTCAAGCTCCTGAGCTCCCAAGAGATTTTTTAATTTAGTGGGGTTGAGCTCGTGATCTCCCCTGATAAGTGCTGCTACAACATCACCATCGGTCTTAATTATCAATGTCTTAACCAGCTCCTTTGAGGTAATATTTAAAAATTTACTGACCTCTTCCACACTCTTTACATCCGGAGTATGGATCTCTTCATAGGGGAGTAGTCTCTGGGAAGGCACTTCAGACCCGTAATGATTCACAACCTCTGCCTTTTCTATGTTTGCGGCATATTGACAGGCAGTGCAATTAACGATCTGGTCTTCACCTGTATCTGCGAGAACCATAAATTCATGGGAAAATGTTCCTCCAATACTTCCAGTGTCAGCCTCAACTGCCCTGAATTTCAGACCACATCTTTTAAAGATATTACAATAGGTATCATACATGATCTCATAGCTTCTCTCCGCCCCCTTTTCATCCACATCAAAGCTATATGCATCCTTCATTATGAATTCCCTGCATCTCATTATTCCAAACCTGGGTCTTATCTCATCCCTGAATTTAGTCTGGATCTGATAGAAATTTACAGGCATCTGTCTATAAGAGCGTATCTCTTTCTTTACCAGATCTGTAATCACCTCTTCATGGGTAGGGCCAAGGCAGAAATCCCTTCCATTTCTGTCTTTAAATCGCAAAAGCTCCTTTCCATAGTGCTCCCATCTGCCACTTTCCTGCCAGATCTCCGCAGGCTGAACGCCTGGCATAAGAAGCTCTATGGCACCGGCTCTGTCCATCTCCTCCCTTATTATGTTTTCTACCTTTCGAATGACCTTCAACCCCACAGGTAGATATGTATAGATTCCAGAGGAGAGCTTTCTTATAAGCCCTGCCCTCAGCATCAGTTTATGGCTAATAATTTCAGCATCAGAAGGTGCCTCCTTTAGGGTAGGTATAAAGTATCTGGAATACCTCATCTCCGCTGGACCTCCCTCTGATAAGATTTTTCCATCTCTTTTACCTCATTAATCAACACACGAGCAAGATCTCCTTCAGGAATCTTTCTTATCACCTCTCCCTTCTTAAACAGTATCCCTTTCCCTCTGCCACCTGCCACTCCCACATCTGCCTCCCTTGCCTCTCCAGGGCCATTTACCACACATCCCATAATGGCAACTCTGATGGGTGCCTTTATACCGTTTAAACCTTCACAGACCTGATTGACCAGCCCCATAATATCTATCTCACACCTGCCACATACAGGGCATGAGATTATCTCAGGGCCATATTGTCTGAGCCCTACTGCCCTAAGTATCTCATATGCCACCTTCACTTCTTGGACAGGATCTGCTGTAAGAGATACCCGTATGGTATCACCGATTCCTTTTAAAAGCAGAAACCCAATTCCAATGGAGCTCTTAACTGTTCCCTGCACAATGGGGCCAGCCTCGGTTATA
Organism: uncultured Desulfobacteraceae bacterium; assembly: GCA_964440775.1. Classification (GTDB taxonomy): domain Bacteria; phylum Desulfobacterota; class DSM-4660; order Desulfatiglandales; family JALVMZ01; genus CAYTXJ01. The sequence goes on from CAYTXJ010000029.1 coordinate 7,464, forward strand.
CCCAAGTGAAGCGGATAGTCTGCCCTTTCACTTATCATCTCATATGCCTTGATTGTATCAAGGACACTGGATGACTTAAGGGATAATTTAATTTCAAAGAAGCCCATATCCTCAAATATCCGTATATAGCGAATTGCCGCATCCACAAGGGCCTCAGGTGTGGGATGACCATATCTTTTTAATATCTCCTTTGGAAGGGAACCTGAATTTATACCTATCCTTATGGGTATGGAAAAGTTCTTTGCCTCTTGTAGAATTTTTTTAAGTGAAGATCTGCTTGAAATATTTCCAGGATTTATCCTGATACCCTTTGCCCCTGCCCTTATGGCATGGAGAGCAATTTGGGAGTCAAAATGTATATCGGCTATAACAGGTATATCAGATTTAGATACGATCTCAGAGAAGGGTTCAACGCAATCCAAACTGGGAACTGCAACCCTGACTATCTCACATCCCGCATCTCTTAGAGCACGGATCTGTTCAAGAGTCCTGTGCACATCTTCAGTTGGAGTGTTTGTCATGGATTGAACCACTACGGGCGCACCACCCCCGATGGGGACATCTCCCACATATATCCTCTTTGTCTTCATCCTATGTGGAGTGGTAACCCTAATTTCTTGCATCATATATAAATATAATACATGATAAGTTAAAAGTCTTTAAAAATCTGATTCTTCATAAGATAGATTGACAAGCATAGAAAAAAATCCCACACTGTCTAAT
>CAYTXJ010000029.1:8286-19766 GCA_964440775.1 uncultured Desulfobacteraceae bacterium
TAATTGTGGGAGGGGCTTATGGGTGTTTCTGATAAGATAGATCACGCAATTGAAAGATCCTCATGGATCAGAGAGATGTTTGAAGAGGGTCAGAGGAGAAAATTGATCTATGGAGCTGATAGGGTATTTGATTTCAGCTTAGGAAACCCTGATCTTGAACCACCTGAAAGTTTTAAGGAGGCACTGAAGAGGCTGCTTCAGGATTCAACTCCTGGAAGACACGGATATATGCCAAATGCAGGGCTTGAAGATACCAGGCAGGCGGTGGCTGAATATCTAAGCAGATTAAATGGGATTCGGTTTTCCTCGGCAGATATTGTTATGACAGTGGGTGCAGGTGGAGGGCTTAATGTGGTCTTCAGGACCATTCTGAATCCACAGGATGAAGTGGTTATCCCATCCCCTTATTTTGTTGAATACAACTTCTATCTGGAAAATCATAGCGGTGTGCCTGTGCTTGTAAAGACAAAAGAGGACTTTTCCCTTGACCTTGATCTCTTTGAAAAGAATCTGGGAGAAAGGACTAAGGCAGTGCTCATAAATTCACCCAATAATCCCACTGGTAAGGTATATACCGAGCAAGAGATAGAAGCTCTTGGCAATCTTTTAAGGGATAAGAGTAAGAGTCTGGGGCATCCCATATATCTTATTTCAGATGAGCCATACAGGAAGATCGTATATGATGGGGTAAAGGTCCCCAGTATATTTAGATACTATAAGGAGAGCTTTGTGGTTACCTCCTTTTCCAAGGATCTCTCTGTTCCTGGGGAGAGGATCGGATATGTGGCAGTGCATCCGGAGATCAGCGATGGAGAGAAGATAAGGGCAGGATTAGTGCTTTCAAACAGGATCCTTGGATATGTAAATGCCCCTGCTCTTATGCAGAGGGTCATAAAGGAACTTCTGGATGAGAGTGTGGATATCTCCATATATAAGAGGAGAAGGAATCTCCTGTGTGATGCCCTTGAGAGCTTTGGATATGAGTTTACAAGACCCCAGGGGGCATTCTATCTCTTTCCCAGATCACCCATAGAAGACGATGTTGAATTTGTAAGAAGGCTACAGGAAGAGAACATACTTGTGGTTCCCGGTTCTGGTTTTGGAGGCCCTGGGCATTTCAGAATCGCATATTGTGTAAGTGAAAGGGTGATAGAGGGTGCCCTTCCAGGCTTTGAAAAGGCCATAAAAGAGCTAAGATAAGGAAGGGGGAAAGATATGTATAAAAAGATGATATCGCTTAGGTTTCCTGCAGAGCTTGCTGATCAGCCCGTTGTGATTAATCTGGCAAAGAAGTTTGATCTCACATTCAACATACTCAAAGCAACCATATATCCAAGAAAAGAGGGATATATGGTTATGGAGCTAAGCGGTCATAAGAAGAACTTTCAAAAGGGTATAAGATACCTTAAAGGGCTGGGAGTAAAGGTTGAAGACATAGGCCAGGATATAAGAAGGGATGAAGAGAAGTGCCTTCACTGCGGTGCCTGTACCGCAGTATGTCCCACTTCCGCACTCTATATCAAAAGACCGGAGATGGAAGTGATATTTGACAGTGAAAAATGCAGTGCATGTGAGCTATGTGTGATTCTTTGCCCTGTTAGGGCAATGGAGGTGAGATTTAACAAGAGCATAGTTCCCTGATGGAGAATAGATCCTTTAAGATTATCACCTTAGGCTGTAAGGTAAATCACTATGAATCCCAATGTATCTCAAGCAGACTGTTAAAAAGAGGCTGGAAAGAGGCTATAAATATTGAAGAGGCTCAAATTATCATCATTAATACCTGCATTGTAACCCAAAAGGCATCTCATCAATCACGACAGGCTATCAGAAGGGCTATAAGGGGTAAAAGGAGAGGGGCATTGGTAATGGCTATCGGGTGCTATGCACAGGTTTATGGCCAAGAGCTGGAGGGTATTGAGGGATTAGATCTTGTATTGGGAAACGGATATAAAGACATCCTGGATGAGATATTAGAAGGGGGAAGAGTTAGGGATCCTAATAGATACACGAAGGTGGGTTTTAGCACCAACTGGAGTTGTCCTGTAGAGGGATTTAATGTCAAGAGCAGGGCATTTTTAAAGATTCAGGATGGATGTGATTCCTTCTGTTCATACTGTATTGTTCCCTATGCAAGGGGTCCGATAAGGAGCCTTTCACCTGAAAAGGTGATTGAGATGCTAAGAAGATTCTCTGATGCGGGATTTAAAGAGGTGGTGTTAACCGGGGTTCATCTTGGAAGATATGGAAGGGATATGATTGGGGATTGGACACTTCTAAGGCTTCTTAAAAGGATAAAGAGGGAGAATTTGCCTTTGAGAATACGGTTAAGCTCATTGGAATTGACCGAGATTCAGGATGAGCTGATAGAGATGATCCTAAATGAACCCTGGCTCTGCAGACACCTTCATATTCCTCTTCAGAGTGGAGATGATGAGATCTTAAAGAGGATGAATAGATCCTATAGCAGCTCCTATTTTAGAGAAAAGATACAATATATCACTTATAGGATACCTGATATATCCATCGGAGTGGATGTGATGGTGGGATTTCCAGGTGAAGATGAAAATGCGTTTAAAAATACGTTTAATCTACTAAAAGAGCTTCCTATCTCCTATCTTCATGTGTTTATATATTCGGACAGAAAGGGCACAGATGCCTTCCATATGAATGGTAAGATTCCATATGAGATTCAACACCATAGATCACAGATACTTCTTAAATTATCTAAGGAAAAGAGGCTTGGATTTCTCAGAGGCTGTCTTAACAAGGAATTTAATGTGGTGGTGGAGAAGGAAAGTAAAAAGTTTCCAGGACTCTTAGAGGGACTTACCGATAACTATATAAGGGTGATATTTAAAAGAGAGGAAGGGCTTTTAAGAAAGATGCTTTTAAAGGTAAAGACTATTGAGATCAAGGACGAAAGATATGTGTTTTCTTGTAGGTGTTAAAGGATATGTTTACGATTCATCCCCTAAGCTCCTTAGTTGCCTTCATGAGCAGCTTCTGCTTGATCTTGAATAGCCTTGGACTCAGACTTACATGATAGGTATGGGGATTCTGGAATCTCTTATATGCAGGATCAAGGCTCTCTAAGTTTTTAAGTGTCTTCTCCCTGATTGAGTGTATATCCGGGCTCTTATATACCAGTTCCCCTTTTGAAAATATCGGAATCATCATCTCTTTAAATTCAAAATGCATGGGGTAGACCTTAAATACGTGGCTATAATGAGGATGATATACTTTGAGCAGCCGTCTCTTTCTGTAATCCTCCTCTTCCAGAAAGAGCACATCACCCCTCATCTGACCATTTCTATCATATACCCTTATTACCTTTTTTAGCCCTGGATTTGTGATCTTTTCAGGATTATCAGAGATCTTTATCTTTGGAACCATCTTTTTCCCATTCTCATTAAGTGCTGTAAGCTTATATACCCCTCCCAGCGCAGGGCAGGAATAGGAGGTAACAAGCCTTGTCCCCACTCCCCAAACATCTATCTTGGCACCCTGTCTTTTAAGACTCTCTATTATCCATTCATCAAGATCGCTTGATCCCACAATTATGGAATCCTTAAAGCCTGCCTCATCCAGCATCCTGCGTGCCTCTTTACTTAGGTAGGCAAGATCCCCACTGTCAAGTCTTATCCCCCTGAGTCTATATCCCTTCTCCTTTAGCTCTTTTCCTACCTGTATGGCATCTGGAAGCCCCATCTTCAGGGTATCATATGTATCCACAAGCAGTATGGCATTTTCAGGATATACCCTGGCATAGGACCTGAAGGATTCAAGCTCAGTGGGGAAGCTCTCTATCCAGGAGTGGGCATGTGTTCCTCTTACAGGTATCCCATAGATCATACCTGCAAGGACATTGCTTGTTCCATCCACTCCTCCTATATATGCCGCCCTGGTTGCCATGAGTGCCCCATCTGGGCCATGAGCTCTTCTGAGGCCAAAGTCAATCACGGTATCTCCCTGGGCTGCCCACCTTACCCTTGCTGCCTTTGTGGCAATCAATATCTGGAAATTCATAATATTTAAAAGGGTGGTCTCTATTAGCTGTGCCTCAGGAAGAGGGGCAGTGACCCTGATCAATGGCTCATGGGGAAATACCACATTTCCCTCTGGTATGGCCCATATGTCTCCAGAAAATTTGAAGTTCTCAAAATAGTCTAATATATCTTCTGAAAAGAGCCTTAGGCTTTCTAAGAAGGAGAGCTCCTCTTTACTGAATCTCAGATTCTGAATGTAGTCTATCAGATCTTCAAGCCCTGCCATGATACAGAATCCGCCATTATCAGGCACCTTTCTAAAGAAATAGTCAAAGTTTGCCCACTGATCCTTTTTCCCCTCCTTTACATAACCTCCAACCATGGTGAGTTGATATAGATCTGTAAGCAATGGCCATCTGGAACGCATATCTATTCTCCTTTTTAAAGAATTATCTATTCCTTCTTCTCCATCTCCTGACTTCCTCTTTCCAACCCTTTGGCTTTTTACCCTTTTTCTTCTTTGCCCCCCTCTTATCTTCCAATCTTAAGGGAAAGGTCCCTGCACTGAAGGCATCTCTTATCCTCTTTTGCTCTTCAGAGAGCTTTTGTTTTCTCTCCTTTTGCAATCTTTCTAAACCTATCTTTTCATCTACAGGAGGACCAATGATATATCTCTTGGGTATCTCCTCTGCAATAAAGATCGTGCCAAAGGGAATGATCCTCAGCCCCTCACTATATGCCCTTTCAGCCATTATCTCAAGGATAACAGGATCTTTGTCTTTTCTCTTTCCTATACGTCTTGCAAACTCAGGGGTTTTAAATAGGGGGATATATTTGTTTTTACCCCAAAACAGCCCTCTATTTAGCACATGAAGATGTGCCCTGTTTCTAATGGGAGTATATAGTATGGAGGGAATATCTATATCTGAGCCATTATCATCCATATTCATAGTCCAGTGCCTTTCGTTTGCCCTTATTCTCTGACCCCTTATCTCAAAACCTCCTTCTCTTACTATTACCTCTTCAATATCCCCCTTTCTTACATACCCAAACCCCTTCTCTTCATGCACAGCCCAGAGTAACTCTTTTATCTTAAAAAATCCCTCACTTTCAGGGACTAATCCATATTCATCGGGTCTATAAGAGAGGATATATTTCAGGAGATGATATAGATCCTTTCTCTTAAATTCCTCTTTCTTTGACAACTTACCCCTTTAAATTGTAAATTTTAATGATATTCTTATATTAGCATGCTCTTAAATGTCAATAGATTACATTAGAGGTTAAAAGGGGTTTATAAGATGGAAGAGGCAAGAGAAAGGATCATATTTCCCTTAGATCTTCCCTCAAAGGAGGAGGCAATTGACTTTGTAAGACTTTTAAAGGGGTATGTGGGATGCTTTAAGGTAGGATTGGAGCTCTTCATCTCAGAAGGCCCTGAGATTTTAAGGGTCATAGCTCAAGAGACAGATACACCTATCTTTTTGGACCTAAAGCTACATGACATTCCACAGACTATGAAGAGGGCCTACAGGGTGGCATGTAGATATGGGCCAAAGTTTATAACCGTTCACTGCTATGAAGGAAATGGATTGTTTGAGGAACTGACTCAAGACCCTCTCCATCCAAAGATCCTCTCAGTGACCCTGCTTACCAGTATGAACGAAGATAATCTTCGTGAGCTTGGATACAGAGACGAATATATCAGTAATCTTTCCTCCTTAGTGCTAAAAAAGGCTCATATTGCAAAGGATGCAGGATGTGATGGTGTTATATGCTCAGGAAGAGAGGTGGGATTACTCAGAAAAGAGATGGGAGATGATTTCATCCTGGTTACCCCTGGCATAAGGATGAGAGGGGCAGAGGTAAGAGGAGATGATCAAAAGAGGATTATTACACCTTATGAGGCCATAAAGGATGGAGCGGATTATATTGTAGTTGGCAGACCCATAAGATCTTCCCAAGACCCGATAAATGCAGCATTGAGGATTGCAGATGAGATCAGAGAAGCCTTAGAAACATAGAATACAGATAATCAGATTTTATTAAATACAGGTTTCCTTTTTTCAAGAAATGCTTTTATACCTTCCCTTCCATTGGGATGATTACCGCAAAATGAAAGGGCCTCCCTTTCTTTTTCAAGTCGATTTTCAAAGGAATTGTTAAAAGACTCATTAATCAATCTTTTTATAACCGCAAAGGATGAAAGGGATCTATTTTTAAGCTCTACCATTAGCTCCATACACCTATTTAGTGAATTTCCATTCTCTACCACTTCATTTACCAATCCCCATGAAAGTGCCTTCTCTGCCGTTATCTCTAAATCAAAAGTAGCTATTTCCATAGCTCGCGACATACCCACCAACCGAGGCAATGTAAATGTGCCACCGCCATCTATAGAAAGACCATTTGAGGTATATGCCTGCCTTAACACGGCAGATCTTTCCATTATCCTGAAATCGCAGGCCAGTGCCAAGGAAAATCCACCTCCTGCTGCAAGTCCATTAATAGCAGCGATAACCGGTTTAGGCATATTCCTGATCTCTAATATACCCTGATGAAAGTAAGAGGAAAGGATATGAAATGACTTTCCATAATCCTCTCCACAACTCTCTATCCAGCGAAGATCTCCACCACAACAAAATCCTCTTCCTCTGCCTGTTATAATTAACCCTTTAATGGAAGGGTCATGGGAGATTTTGAGGATAGTTTTAGAGAACTTTTTGATGGTATCCAGATCAAAGGCATTAAACTGCTTTGGTCGGTTTAAGATCACTGTTGCTATTTCATTATCAAGTTCCAAGATTACATTTTCCATTTCCATATTCTCCTTATTTTAATTATATGCTGTAAAATGATTCCATCCCTCAGGCTCAAGCCTATGCTTTTCACCATTTTCATCTACCATACTTATCTCACATGCCTTTTCGGTTATCTGTCCAATATGATGAACAGGAATACTATAGTGTTTAAATATCTCCTCAATTCTGCCTCTATTTGCCTCAGGACAAGTAATTATCAGTTCGTAGTCATCACTTTTCCCGAGGATAAATCTTAGAGGATCTTCACCCATCTCATCTGAGATCTCTCTGATATGGGAACTTATGGGAATATTCCTTTTAAATATCTCTGCCCCCACTTTACTGCTTTTACAAATTCTGTAAAGATCTAAAAGGAGTCCATCACTTATATCTATCATGGAGCTTACAAGGTGTTCTCTGCTTATGGCATGAGCCTCCCTTGCCCTGTGCTGTGCCAGTTTGTATCTATTGACCAATGGGTGATCAGTGGTTTTACCCTGCTTTAAAAGCCAAAGACCAGCGGCAGATTCCCCAGGATATCCACTTATGAGTATAACGTCGTCCACATGGGCTGTGCTTCTTTTAACTGTGTTTCCCTTCTTTGCAATTCCAAAGAGGGTGATATCAATCAGGATATTTTCATAAACTGAGGTGATATTTCCTCCGATTATTGTCGCATTAAATGGCCTCAGCTCCTCAAGAAGCCCCCTGTATATCTCAATTATCTCTCCCACCTTAATATCCCCATAAAGCCCTAAGGATACCAATGAGGCCATAGGAACTCCTCCCATTGCCCCAATATCACTTATATTGATATTTGCAGCCCTCCTTCCCATCTCATACGAACTTAAGGAATCCTTTAAAAAGTGCACTCCCTCTACCATAGAATCACAGGTAATTAGCATTTCATACCCTTCAGGAATGCTTACTGACGCCGCATCATCTCCAATTCCCAAAATTATGTGAGGATTCAGTTTACTATTTTCATCAATGTATCTCTTTATCTCATCTACTAATTCAATCTCTCCCAGATCCTTTACTTTCCTATCATCCATAACTATTTTTCTAGTATGTTTTCCCCTCTTTCTTTTTGTTTAATTTTTAAAAATCTATATCATCTCTTAATCTTCTATATCAAGTTAAGATTAATGGGCTTGAAGCATGCCTTTCATTTTGATATGTAAAATAATATGATTGAAAATATAAAGATTGATACAGACATTGGTTCAATAACCGTATTCTATATAGAGGATGCAGAGGGGATAGAGCTTAGAAGGATAGTGCTTCCCTATCAGAACGGATCAGATCAAAGTGAGGAATCTTTTAGGTATTCTCTGATGATAAGATCAGACTTAATTAAGCTTATTGAGGATATTAGACAATATTTAATGGGTAAGAAGATATCATTTGATATAGATATTGAATCCCTTAAAGGATTTACTCCGTTTCAGAGGGGAGTTTTAAAGATATGCCATGAAATCCCATGGGGTGAACTCAGGTTTTATGGAGACATTGCAAGGGAAATAGGAAGACCTAAGGCATATAGGGCAGTGGGTAATACGCTATCCATAAACCCATTTCCCATAATCATACCATGCCACAGGGTCATACGATCGGATGGGGGCATTGGCGGATTTCAGGGAAGTGTTTATCTAAAGAGAAGGCTGTTGGAGATTGAGGGCTTAGGAGATAGGATCAGATATATATGAAGGATATCAGAGCAATAGGTTTTGATCTATTTAATACCCTTATCTTTGCAAAAGAGGGAGCGTTGAGGGAGGCAACCTCAAGGCTTACAGATTCTCTGATACAGAATGGACTGGATTTTGAACCTCATAGATTTAGAGATTTATATACAGATGCAGTTAAAAGACACCTCCTCAATGCCCAAAAGACCGGAATAGAGACTCATAATCGCTTTTGGATAAGTGATGCACTAAGGAGAATGGGGATAAGGTTAAACCCCTTCCATAGAATAATTTCAGATGCTGTGGATGCATATTTTTCAGCATTTTTTATATATTGCACTCCCATTCCCTCTGCAATAGAGATACTTCAAGAGCTAAGGTCTAAGTTCAGCCTGGGGCTTCTTACCAATTTTACAGATCCATATGTTGCAAGACAGTTAATTGAAAGATTGGGCCTTTATAATCTCTTTGATGTAATAATAATATCAGGGCAGATAGGATATAGGAAACCCCATCCTATCACCTTCAGATATCTGATTGATCTTCTGAAAGTGGATGAGACCCAGATTCTGTTTGTAGGAGACGATCTTGGCCCTGATATAATGGGTGCTCAGAGATCGGGTATTCAACCTGTCTGGATGACATATGTAATTGACAACAATATTCCATCTCAGATACCCAGATCCGATCCAAACGATTTTCCCAATTTAGCTCACCTACCCAGAGTATCCCAATTGGATGATCTCATAACCCTTATTGAAGAGATTAGTTCAGGTAAAGAGACGCACTAATGCTTTCCCCAATATAAAATGGTCAATTAAGTGTCTATGTCAAGGATCTGGAAACTACATAGCAAGGACAAACCAAAGGGTTATCTGCCACGAGTAGTTGTGGTAGGGGCAGGTATTTCAGGACTTGTTTGTGCAAGGATCCTTAAGGATTCTGGGTTTGATGTGCTGCTCTTGGAGGCAAGGAAAAGGATAGGGGGGAGGATATGGACAGATCATAGTTTGGGATTTTCATGTGATCTTGGTGCATCTTGGATACATGGAAAGTGGGGGAATCCTCTGGTTAAGTGGTGTAAAAGATCCTCTTACAAATTGTTATCTATTCCATCTGGAAGAATATGGTTTTACACCAAAGGGGATTTTGTGCCAGACTATAAAATGATCTGGAATTATAAAGGCACAATCTTAAAGATGTTTGCCAGATTTTTTAAAAATAGATCTCTAAATGGAACCCTTACCCTGAATGAGGCCCGATCTCTTATAGCTCAAAGTATAAAGCCCCATGAGCTACCCCTTTTAAATTGGGTTGTGGAGCTCTTGGAGGCAATAAATGGGGCACCTTCCTATGAATTAATCCTAAACGAGATAGGAATCTTAGAGCTATTTCAATCCAATCTCTTAATAGAAGGGGGATATGAAAAGCTACTTCAGGAAGCATCTTATGGTTTAGATATCAGAAAGGGGGTTGTGGTAGAGGCAGTGGAATATACATCAAGGGGTGTGAGCTTTCATACCTCTGAAGGCACATATGGAGCAGAGCTTGGAATAATCTCTGTTCCAATAGGGGTATTAAAAAGGGGCATTAAATTTTTCCCTCCTCTTCCAGACTACAAAACCAATGCCATTCAGAAGATAGGCTATGGGGGTGTACTGAATAAGGTGGTATTTTTATTTAAAGAGAGGTTCTGGCCTTCACCACACCAGAGGCTTACATATCTTTCAGCCTCTTACAAAGAAAATGGCGGATTTAGATACTGGGCAGACTTCTCCTCAGTCTCACCTCTTCCCACACTTATGGGTTTTTCAAATGGAGAGGCTGCCATATCTATGGACCTCTATATGAAAGAAGAAGATATATATGAGACCGCATTGAGTTCCTTAAGGGAGATGTTCGGGGACGATCTCATTGAACCATCTGATTTTATAATCACCCGCTGGCTTTCTGATCCCTTTTCAAAGGGAAGTTACTCTTATGGAAAGACAAAGGATGACCATTTAGAAAGGCATGCCATGAGTCATCCCTTATACAACAGGCTATTTTTCACTGGAGAGGCAACCCATCCAGCTCATTATGGCACAGTTCACGGTGCACTTTTAAGTGGTGAGCGGGAGGCAAGGAGGATACACAAACTATTTTGCTGTAAAGAGGAGATATTAAAAAATCTACCATGGAGATAGAGGCATTTAAAAGGAGGTTTTAAATGAGTGATTCAAAACCAGATTGCGCCCAATGCCCTTTCAATATAGCAGATAGGATATGTAGATCAGAGAAGGGAAGGGGGCCAAAATCTTGCCCTACAATTAACAGGGGGGATATACTGGATAAGAGTCAGCGGGAATACCAAAAACAGGATATCCGTGAATTTGCAAGAACCTGCTCAATTCAGGAGGCAGAGGGTTATGGAGACAGGGAGCTTGGATATGAATATGTGCGTCCCATAAAGCCCAGGATCTTAGAGATTGTGGAATTTGCCAAAAGGATGAATTTTAAAAGACTTGGTCTTGCATTCTGTGTGGGACTCAGGGAAGAGGCAAAGATAGTGGATTCTTTCTTTAAGGATAAAGGCTTTGAGATGGTATCCGTTATCTGTAAAGCTGGAAGGGTTCCAAAAGAGAGCCTTGGGATTGAGGATCATCAAAAGATCGCCATTGGCCATTTTGAAAGCATGTGCAATCCCATATTCCAGGCCATGATTTTAAATAGTGAAGAGACTGAGCTTAATGTGCTCTTAGGTCTTTGTGTGGGACATGACTCCCTATTTTTAAAATACTCTAAAGCGCCCTGTACGATTTTAGCTGTAAAGGATCGTCTCTTAGGGCATAACCCCCTTGCGGCCATATATAATCTTAAAAGTTATTACAGATTTTTGAAAAGATAGTTTCTGTATTAATTGTATCTTTTCTTGAACTACTTTTTCTAATAAGGAAAGGATCAATCTTGAGAGCTTTGAATTTTTCAAAGCTCTCATAAAAAAGCTGTAATTATGGGTTATT
>CAYTXJ010000030.1:0-19352 GCA_964440775.1 uncultured Desulfobacteraceae bacterium
CGGCTGTAGTTTTCCAATTTAATCTTCCAATCGTCTCTTATATTATTTATTCCCACATAGGCACCACTTATTGCACATGCCATAGCACACATTGTATCCCTGTCCCCTCCATTTAGAATGGAACACCAAAGACGCCTCTCAAGAGAATTTCCATATCTTAAAAAACAAAATAGGGAAAAAAGGTAAAGATTCAAGCACGGAAACACCTCCTCCAAAGGCCCTGAGGACCTCACTATCATCCCATCCTTCATTCAGTGCCTTTCCTATAAGATTAAATGGCATCTCCCAGGGCACTTCCAATTATTGCCCCTATGAACTTATCAATGCTTTTCATGATTGGTGAAAAATATATGTCAAATTATTTTAATGGTCAATAAAGCAAACATAACTTTCCAACTGATCTGAAAAAAACTAAAAAAATTATATTTTAACATCAATTTCCTATTGAAATCTGTTTTTAAATGGTTTAATGATTTTTAAAAATAATCTTTAATATTAATCCTTAAAAAGGAGGAAAGGGTATGAACAAAGGGGACTTAATCAATGAGGTGGCCAAGGTTGTGGGCACAAAGAAACAGGCCCAAGCAGCCGTGGATTGTGTATTTAATTCCATCACAGCTGCCCTAAGGAAAAAGGACACCGTAACATTGGTGGGGTTTGGAACCTTTAAGGTGGCAAGGAGAAAGGCCAGAAAGGGAAGAAATCCTCAAACTGGCGAAGAGATCAAGATAAAGGCAAAGAGAGTTCCTAAGTTTGTCCCTGGAAAGAACCTGAAAGAAGCCGTAAGATAGCTGATTAAATTCCAGATATCCTCTTCCCCCTGTCAGGATTTATCCTGGGGGGGGTATTTTTTTCTTTCTTTAAATACACAATTGTTGCACCCCAAGAGGATTGATCATCTGAAAGATGAAATCCTAAGACATTCCCATTTTTCTTAAGGAGTGAATGCACTCTTTTTTTCAGTATCCCTTTTCCTTTCCCATGAATGATCTTTATCTCATATATCCCTTTTTCAATACAAAGTTTAATGTAGTGATCTATAAGATCTGGAACATCCTTTGGACTGAAGGCATGGAGATCAAGGATACCATCAATTTCAAACTCAATTAAACTATCCATTTCCCCTCTCTGAAATAAGCCTCTTGACCTCATCAAATACCTCTTGATGTATCTCAATCTTATCCCTCTTTGCATCAATCCTATGGATATAGGGGTAGTTAAAAGATCTATAGAGATCTAAGACCTTCATAAGATACTCCCTTTTTTCAAAGGAATCTAATCTGCTGCCCCTATGATCCCTTATCCTCTTTATGGCTTCATTCACATCCAGATCCATTAAAAAGAGAAGATCAGGCCTGGGGGCAAAGCTTTCATTTTCTTCCTCTATCCTCTTCGGATCTATTCCCTTGGCACCCTGATATGCCATTGTGGAATGATAATATCTGTCAAGGATTACAACTTTTCCTTCCTCTAAAGAGGGTAATATCTTTTCCTTTACATGGAGCCTCCTGTCTTCCAAAAATATCCTATATTCCTCTTCTAAGGGTAAGGAGATATCCGTATCTGCCTCAGATATCTTCCTGATGATCTTTCCATAATGGCTTTCAGTGGGTTCAGAGCCAAGGTAGAGGTTAAGCCCCATCTCTTTTAATCTCTTGTATAAGAGCTCTGCCTGGATGCTTTTGCCGGAGCCATCAATTCCTTCAAAGACGACCAACACTCCTTTCATATTAATGCTCCTTTCTAAGATCTCATATCATATCGTCTAAGGATTTTAAAGATATCATAATCAAGAAAGATACTTAGAATATGCTTTTTCTTTCAACTGCCCCCAAAGGGCATGCCTCCACACAATCCCAGCAGCTCAAACACATATCCTGAAACACCACAGGAGGTTCAAAGGCTCCATCAATCTGCTTCATCACCCCATGTGTGCAGGCAGATGCTGCCTTACATATCCCCTTTTCCGGATCACATCTCTTAGGATCACACTTTTGATAATTAACATATGAAAATGCCTTTTTCATCCTAATCAAAAATCTTTATTAAAGAACCTCTGAGGTTGCAAGAATAAAATCTTTTTTTAAAATTGGCATAATCTTTCCCCTATTCAAAGAGCTTGATGAAAAGATCGACAGAGAGATGAGATTTAGTGTTGATCCACTAAGAGTTAAAATTTATAAAGAGAATAGAGATGAGAGCTTTGAAAAATTCAAAGCTCTCAGAGATTTTTAAATAGCTGATAGGGAAGTGTATCTATTTCAGAAGATTCTATCTTATTTATTTAACCAGGAGGTATGGAAAAGGTGCAGGAAGAAAAGGTCCTGTTAAATACCAAAGAAGTTGCAAGATTTTTAAATGTAAATGAAAAAATGGTATATACTCTTATAACTGAAAAAGGGCTTCCTGCAACAAAGGTTATGGGTAAATGGCTATTCCCCAGGCATCTGGTGGAGCAGTGGATAGAGAATCAGACTATTAACTACCCTTCTCAGAAAGGCCCTTTTGAAAACTCCTCAAGTGTGCTTTTGATAATGGGTAGCAATGATCCCTTACTTGAAAAGACAATTAATCTATTCAATCGCCTCTACCCTGAAAATATCGCTGCCTTTGGCAATGTGGGTAGTCTTGGAGGAATTAGGGCACTGAGGAGAAATCTCTGTCATATGGCAACCAGTCATCTTATACAGGATGATGAAAGAGATTATAATTTCTATTTTATTCAAGAGGAATTAGTACATACCCCAGCAGTAGTAAATTTCTGTTTGAGAGAGCAGGGGCTTCTCATATCCAGAGGTAATCCTAAAGGAATAAAGAGCATAGCTGATCTCAAAGAGAAAGGGATAAGGATTGTAAATCGTGCTACTTCAACCGGAACAAGGCTCCTCTTTGATAGAGAATTAAAAAAAGCAGGTATCTTGGGAAAATCAATTGAAGGATATGATAAGGAACTCCCTAAGCATATGGATGTGGGAATAGAGATTGCCACGGGCAAAGCTGATGCAGGCCCAGGCATAAGGGCGATAGCAGAACTGTTGGGATTAGAGTTTTTACCTTTTAGGTGGGAAAGATATGATCTTCTAATAAGAAAGGACAGATTTTTTGATCCAGTTGTTCAGAATTTCCTCTCTCTTCTCCATGAACCTGAACTTAAAGAGCTTGCCTCAGATCTTAAAGGATATGATCTTTCTATCTCAGGGAAGATGATATTTCCTGGATCATCCATTAAACCTGCCTCTTGATGGCAACTTACATAATTATATTTAGGATAAAAACTCATATTAAGATAGATGTAGGGAGATTCCAATCTGTCCCATTTAAAAGGGGGCTTTACCTTTATATAGGATCGGCTAAGAGAGGATTGAAAAAGAGGATTGAAAGACACATAAGTATCAATAAAAAGCTATATTGGCATATTGATTATATCCTCTCCAATAGGGCCTCAACCATTTTGGAGATCTGGTATAAAAGAGAGGATGAAGAATGCAAACATGCCCAGATAATATCACGGCTTCCTTCTTCAGAGATTGTAAAAAAGGGATTGGGCTCCTCAGACTGTAACTGTCCCACCCATATCTTTCTATTTAGAGGCACTATTTCAGAGCTTAAAGACCATTTAAGGTCCCAAAAATTTTTATTTTATTTGCCATAGGATAATTTTTTAAGTAAAAGTAACGAAAAGAGGTTGCTTTCATGCCGATTGCTAAAAGAATTAAAAGAAGGTTTACATATCAGGATTATCTCAGTTGGCCTGAAGAGGGCAGATGGGAGATAATTGATGGTATTGCATATAACATGAGCCCAGCTCCAACAGTAAGGCACCAACGGATATCAAGGAATCTATCTGGCATTCTATATACTCAAAGAGAAAAGTTTAGGCCCTGTGAATTCTTTGAAGCTCCAACTGATGTTGTATTTGATGAGTTTAATGTGGTTCAGCCTGATATATTTATTGTATGTGATAAGAATAAGATTACAGAAGACAACATTAAAGGAGCGCCTGATCTGATTATTGAAATCACATCCCCTTCAACTGAAGTGAAAGATAGGAGGGAAAAGTTAAAGCTATATGAGCATTTTGGAGTCAGAGAATACATTATCCTTTTTTCAGAAAGGGAATATCTTGAAAGGTATGTGCTTGAAAAGAGTAGATATAGTGTTCCAGAGATATTTAACTGGAATGAGGTCTTAAAAATTAAGAGTTTTGATATAGAGATAAGACTTTGGGAGATATTTGAAAAGGAAATTCCACAAGAATAAGGGGGCATTGTAAACCCAAATTATGCATTAACGGATAAAAGGTTTTAGAATATGTCTTGGAGTTCGACCTAATAGGTTATCTTGATGGTTATTTCTTGAGTATTTACCACTTCATAATAAGGTCAAAGTTCAAAACGCTGATCTGTTTTACTACCGAAATCTTCACAGAGCTATTGTATTGAGAGCTTTGCATAACCCTTTCTTACACTGGGGGTTACACCCCCCTCCGGGGCGGATGACCCTGCGGGTCGGAGACCGCTCCAGGTCAGAGACCAGACCCCTGTCATTGCGAGCGAAACGAAGCAACATGTCATTGCGAACGAAGTGAAGCAATCTCATCCCCCTTCTACCCCCGAACCTCGAACCATTTTCAGATTGCCTCGGGTCTTTTAAGACCCTCGCAATGACAGATTCCAATTACAGCTTTTTTCTGAGAGCTTTGAAAAGTTCAAAGCTCTTTGTATTATACTACATTTGGAGGCACTTTTCTTTGAAAATCATTCATTTTGTGCATAATCTGAGATAAAACATCAATAAAAAATTGACTTGACATCTGGGATTGTATTTCTATATTACTAAAAAAGAATGTAATTCTTGATTTTGAAATTGTAAAATAAGTAATTATCTGAAATTTTGCGAAAAATTTTACTAAGATTGAAAAAGGATATAAATTATATTCCCCCTTTTTGATATATTAAGGAAAGGAGAGGTATAAGTCTTTGTTAAATGTTTTTGTCCACTTGAAGACGGAACTAAGATAAACATGGATGACGGAGGTTAATGGAATGAATCTAAAAAAAGTGATAATTGAACTGGATAAATCAGATGTCCAGGACATCCTGAGGATTGATATGGATGAGGATGCCAAAGAGGCCTTGGCGTTCATTAAAGATAGGCTGGCAAAGCGGGTAAAAAACAGCCTTCAGCCTCATTGAGTGCCTGTCTTTGAGGTCAGTTATGACCCTATGCAAAAGGCTCTGTGACCCCAACAGAAATCAAGAAGATGGTGTAATGATGATGATCCCAAACACAAAAAGGAAGGGCTTAGATTATGACATTTCCTGAACTGATGCGAAAATATCTTCCACTATGGGTCGGGCTTTCTATCACACTGGCCTTGTTTACTGGTTACAATATTCAGGAGGTAAAAGTCCTAAAATCTGCCATCCCCTTTTTGCTCTTTGTGATGCTCTACCCCATGATGATAAACCTGAGGGTGGAAGATATCGGAAGGGCCTTAAAAGACTGGAAATTGTTTTCCATGGCGGTCTTTATGAACTTTCTTCTCGCTCCGCTTCTCGGAGCACTCTGGACACATGTTCTTTTTAGACATGCCGATCCCTATCTCGCCACAGGGTTTATCCTCAAGGTGACCGTTCCCTGTAGTGGGATGGTGGCTGCCTGGACAGGTTATGCAAGGGGAAAGGTGGAGTCCGCTCTGATCATCGTGGCTTTGAGCCTGATCCTGGCCATCTTCCTTGTGCCATTCTGGATGTGGACCCTGGCAGGGGCGTATGTTGTGATCAACCCGTGGATGATCTTTCAAAAGATGTTGTTAATCGTGGTTCTTCCGCTATCAGCAGGAAAGATCACAAGGAGGATCCTGACCCGGAAGTACGGCCCGAAAATCTATAAACAACGGATCGCACCCTACTTTCCCGCCATTTCCTCCTGTGGAATGCTCTTCATGGTATTTATCATCATTTCTACTCAGGCGAAGCTGATTGTAGCCAATTTTCAATGGATGCTTCTGGTCATCATAGGGATAGGGACGCTCTATCCTCTCCTCTTTGGACTAGCAATCCTATTCTGCAAGCTGGCTCATATGGACCACGGAAACAGCATGGCCCTGGGTTACAGTGTAGCAGCAAAGAATCATGCTATTACCATCGGGGTGGCAACCACTGCATTTGGTGGAACATTAGCCGTGCTTCCCGCTGCGGTGGCTCCCATTATTCAGATACCGACCATGCTCCTCTATCTTAATCTATCTGAAAAAATAGAGGGGTTTTTGGAAACCGATATGAAACATGCATAAAGAATTCCTACCCTCTTATAGCACCAGGCCTCCCAATCTTTGGCCATTTTCGAACCTATCGATATGGCCTGAGATATAAAGGTAGTTAATTTGAATGTTATTCAATGACAGGATACTAAGAGTCTATCAATAACCTTTTTAAAAAAATTCAATGGTTTTGCACCCTTAATTACCACTCCATCTATTATAAAAACAGGCACAGTATTTAATTTTAATCTCTTTGCATCCTTCATATCTTGCTCTATCTCGGTCTTGATTCTCTCAGAGTGCCTATCTATCTCAAATCTTTCCATATCCAGATTCAGATCCCTTGCAATCTTAATAAATAATTTCTCATTTAGCTTATTAGAATATCTAAAAAGGAGATCCTTATATTCCCAAAATTTTCCCTGCTCATTTGCCGCCATTGCTGCCATTGCCGCCTTAAAAGAGAGTTTACTTAAAAAAGGATTATTTTTAAATATTAATCTAATCTTTCCTGGATATGATTCAATTATCTTTTTTATTGTTAAATTAGCCTTTTTACAATATCTGCATCTAAAATCGCTAAATTCTACAATAGTAAGAGGAGCATCTGAAGGCCCCCATTTGGGATTAAACTCATATATGGGTATATCTCTTATTCTATTTTTAAATGCCAATTGCAAATCTCTCTTTTCCTTTCTCTCTTTAAGGTATCTGCTTAGGACCTTATATATTAAGGCTGGATTCTCCTTTATAGTTTTTATAACTATCTCTTGGATCTTCTTTTCATCTAAGATATCTTGATCCGCACCTGATAAATCGCCAGATATCAAAAGGATAGTTGTGATGATAATCGTTAAGATCTTAAATTTTTTAAACAAAAGATTCATAAGCTTACCAAAGATTTTTAAAAATTTAGACAGATCATTATTCCTATATCTATTTTTTACATTCAAGATCAATATAAAAATACCGAAGATAATATTTAGGATGCATAAAATTAAAAGGTTTTTTCTGAGGACTTTGAATTTTTCAAAGCTCTCAGGTAATTATCTTTATGGATTTCAGATGAGCTTGACATTGGGGGCCACCTCATATAAATTTTATAAATATATTATGTTATCAATTAATAGATCTGAGTGCGTGAAGTCAAATCAGGGCTATATCGTTGCTAATTTTATATTTGATTACTTACCTGTTCGGATAATTTACAGGCAAAATCTATTAATGTTTCAAGAAGAGAATGAAGAATAAGTTTTTGAATTGGCTTATATCTATCGTAATTGTGATGCTTATCTCTGGGAGAGATGTCAGTGCCCAGGACTATTGTAAACCTCCTCCTTTTACATCGGCTCCGGCTCCTCCTGTAGTAATGCTTGTGATGGGAAGGAGTCATAAACTCTACTATGAAGCCTATAATGATGCCTCAGACATAGACGAAGATGGAGTGCTTGATGTAGGTTATAAACACAGTATCAATTATTATGGCTATTTTGATCCCTATAAGTGTTATAAATACGAAGGTTCTGGATCCAATGCCAAGTTTGTCCCTATCAGAACCACATCTGATAAATATTGTGGCGGAGAAGGTGAATGGAGTGGAAATTTTCTAAATTGGCTCTCTATGTCTCGTATGGATGTCTTAAGAAAGGTGCTATATGGTGGTTACAGGAGCACGGATTCTGCCTCAGAGACAGTGCTTGAAGGGGTCTATATCCCGCAAGATGCGCATAGCTGGGGAAAGGAATATTTTGGTGATGATACAAGAGAATTAACCCCTTTTGATCCACCTCAAGGAACATGTGTCTTACCAGAATCTCCTGTTACCTGGAATAAAGATGGAAAGATACTTTTTGTAATCTATGATGACAGCAAAGAAGGAGTCTATGGTAACAATCATCAAGATCTCATAAGTTCCTTTTCTCCCTGCGATTATAAAGAATATGCCTACTTAACAGAGCTTGATACAACAAATGATTATAATAATAGAAATCGTATTGATACTGGCAATTATCTTCTTGTAGCAGAATTTATGGTCACTCAAGAAGGCCAATGGCAATTTGCCATAGACTCTGATGATGGATCTGAAGTAGAGATAGATGGAACAGTAGTTGCCTCATATTATAGCGGTCACTGGTTTTGTGGATGTTCAAGCTGTGGATGCTCTGTCTGTCAAACTTGTCAAGATGCACATAGTGGAGGGATCTATCTTACACAGGGCTGGCATAGGATCATAGTAAGACTAAGGGAAAATTATGGAGATGATGGTGTATTGGTCTGGTACAAAAAACCCGGCAATACAGATTGGAAAAAATTCTCTGCTTCTACCTTAACTATACGTGCTCCAGATATAGATAATACCTGTCGGTTAAAGAGTCAAGATTTTATCCTCAGTGGAGAACCTGGAAGTGGTGGAGGGATATTAGAATGTAAAAGACACCTCTTTTGTGTAACCTCCTTAGGAGATGGACAGCCACATATAATCAGAGTGCTTCTTAATAAAAGTAATAGGGTCTGGGAGTGGGCATCTAAGGAAAGGCCTGTGTGTGACAATTCCCTTGGAACCCCTGATCATGAGTATTTTGTAAGGGTAAAGGTATGTGATCCATCGGTTGGATTAGAGTCCAACTGTAAGGAATATCCAGCAGGAACCTATAAGCCTACAGGACTTTTGCAAAAATATGGTGAAGGTGATGGCTCAAAGGTGTGTTCAAAGAGTCTTAGACCTTGTAATACAGACTCTGACTGTGGCTCAGGTGATGGTCTTTGTATTGATAATGCATCCATCTTTTTTGGTCTGATTTCAGGTTCCTATACCAATAATCTGAAAGGTGGAGTGCTTAGGAAGAATATGTGGAGTTTTACAGATGAGATTAATTCCCAGACAGGGATATTCAAGAGTTCAGAGAATATACCCGGAAATATCGTCCTTACCTTGGATAGGATGAAGACCGTTGGGTTTAGATATTCGGATAATTCATATCAAGGGACTTATAGTTGTGGATGGATTACCACAAGAGGTATTGACAATGGGGAATGCAGGATGTGGGGGAATCCTATAGGAGAGATGTTATATGAGACCTTAAGGTTCTTTGCCGGGAAAGAGAATCCTACAAGTGATTATACATATAGTCAGAATCAGGATACCGGTCTTAATCTTCCTAAACCTGACTGGGGAATAAAATATGGAAGTAATAGATATTTCCCCCCTGACCTTTTCCCTTCCTGTTCAAGATACTCAGTCATTGTGATAAGTGATGTAAACCCTAATTATGATTCAGATAACTATCCTAATGACCTGAATGGATTAAATCTGCAGTCTCTTACAAAAGAGATAGGTGACGGAGAAGGTATTACTGGAAAAGATTATTTTATAGGTGAGAGCGGGAGTGTAAAGGACTTTGTATGCACCGAAAAAGAGATAACTGATCTCGGAGATGTGAAAGGCCTCTGTCCTGAGGAGCCCACCAAAGAGGGGACCTATTACTCTTCTGCCATTGCATATTATGGGCATACATATTTCAAGGATTATGAAACCAATGGAAAGCAGGTAGATTTTTATTCAATAGCACTATCATCACCTGTTCCTGATATAAAGATAAAGGTGGGTGATAATATTGTAACATTGGTTCCTGTTGGAAAATCAGTAAGCGGATGTCTGAGTGTATATAATGCCTGCGCAGCTAAATCCGACCTATCTTATGATCCAGACAGGGGTCTTATCATAACTAATACCCAATCTGATGCCTATTGCCCTTCTAATCAGATAGTGGATTTTTATGTTACAGAGATAGGCACAGATTCCGGAAAATTTTCCATTAATTATGAAGACGTGGAACAAGGAGCAGATCATGACATGGATGCCATTGTAACATATGAATATGAGGTTATTGACAACAGTCATGTAAAGATAAAGCTCTCATCTACTTATGCAGCAGGATGTATAGATCAGGTAATGGGCTTTGTAATCTCAGGAACAACCCAAGATGGACTTTATCTACCAGTAAGGGATAAGGATAGCGAAGAATGTGATGGAGATACTCCAAACGTAGTATGTAACATGCCCCTTACATGGGAACATACCTTTACGGTATCAGACACACCTACTGCTACCTTAATTAAAAATCCTCTCTGGTTTGTGGCTAAATGGGGTGGGTTTGAGGATCTAAATAATAATGATAAGCCAGATCTTACTGCAGAATGGGATAAAGACAGTGATGGGGTTCCAGATAATTATTTCTTTGTGGCCAACCCATTAAAACTATATGAACAGCTTGATAAGGCATTTAAGGCAGTGCTAAGTAGAAGTGGTAGCGCTGGAGCTGTTGCTACAGTTCCACAAAAGGTTCTTAGAGAGGATATAGTCATAAGAGGTGCATTTGAAAACAATCCAGAGCAGAATGAGGCATGGAAAGGACATCTGGAAACCTACTGGCCATATGGGCCAGAAGATGTAAGTTCCCAGTCAGATTGTGAAGCTGCTGGTTGGACATGGAGCGGGGGTGAATGCACTGGAAGCGGTGTAAAATATGACTTTGATGTCCATCCCGATATAACTTTCTGTAAGGATATGCCCAATCCAAGACACTGCTGGGATGCGGGGCAGAGGATTCAAACACACACCGATAGAACTATCTTTACATATATTAATAACTCAAAGGTATATTTTAATACATCTAATGCCACAACCTTAGATCCCTATCTGGAAAATGATATTGATTTTAATAATGACAGCTCTGTAGATATTCAAGACACCCGGGCACTGATCAACTGGGTAAGGGGTGATGATACCTATGAGGGCAGTACTGCAAGAGATAGGGATGGCTGGGTCCTGGGAGATATTGTCTATTCCACTCCTATAGTAGTAGGAACACCGTCTCTGGGTGCTGTTCCTGAAGAGGCAGTTGGAGACTGTTCCTGCAATTGTTCAGCTGATATGGAAAATTGTGCAAAGCAGTGCTTTTACTGTTATAGATACAAATATATGCACAGGAAAAAGGTTATCTATGTGGGAGCAAATGACGGAATGCTCCATGCATTTTTAGCAGGATATTGGTTTGAAGACCCTGATCCCACTACCGACAATGATGGTGATGGAGTGGCGGATGAAAGTCACTGGATCTATAATCCAAATGAATCAAATTCAGAATGTGATGGGTATAGCTGCACTGATGAAGATGGATATGATCTAAGGAGTCAAATCGGTCAAGAACTGTGGGCATATATTCCCAGTAACCTCCTTTCCGAATTAAAATACTTGGCAGACCCTAATTATGGTAGAGAGACAGGCTGTCAACACAGGACAATGGTAGATCTTTCCCCTGAGGCATGGGATGTATATATAAGAGTGGATACCAATAATAATGGCGATCTATCTGATGAGACACCTCAGTGGAGAACAGTGCTTGTAGGTGGGGAAAGGGGAGGAGGTGACCTCTATTTTGCCTTAGATATAACTAATCCTGACAATCCTCGTATCCTTTGGGAATACCCGGTAATGAGAAATATGATCCAGTTACATCAGGGTGCCAATCCTGATGTCTATAATCAATCCACACCATATCTTGATCAAAGTGTATATGAGCAGGTAAAGATCTTGCCTGTTTCCTGGTCAAAGCCTTATATTGGAAGACTTAATATTCCTGAATCTGTATGCTTCTATGCAGCTGATCCCATTGATACCTGGCAGACGGGGACTCCTTCACTTTCTGTAAGTTGTAAAGGAGCGGATGACCTCAGTGAATGGTTTGTATTTATTGGCGGAGGAGTAAGGATCTTCGATCTAAATAACCTCCCTTCTTCCCTATCAGGTGATGAAAAAAAGGCCACTCTTAAGCCCTTCTTTATGGTATTGGATATGGAAACAGGCACCAATATCTTTCAGTTTATTTGGCCCCTGCTTCAGGCAGTATCTCAAAGTGAATGGCCGGATATGACAGTGAGTGGAAACTATATCCCCTATGCCATGTCCGATCCCCTTGTATTGGATATATGGGATGCCAATGGAGAGGTGAATAAAGACGGATATTCAGACCATATCTATGTGGGAGATCTAAATGGTCAATTGTATGGAATAAAGTTTCATATGGGATCTGGATTTAGTGATTATGGCCTCAGGATTGATGTATGGAGGACAAAAGATGGGCTGGATTCCAACAACCACTATAGATCAGAATATCAACCGATCACTGTAACTCCGGTAGGTGCATTTGGGCCTAATAATGAGCTTTACATATATTTTGGAACCGGGAAATACGATAATGTAACGGGGGGAAATGATGATAAATCAGATACCGCAAGGATGTCCTTTTATAATCTTAAAGAGAGTTGTAATGTAAAGCCCCTGAGTTCCACGCCATGTTCTGTAACAAAGTCTGGATCCACCTTTACATTTAGCTGTAAAGATAAGGAAGTTGAAGTTTCAGGAACAGATTTTACTATTGAAATTGACTTTCACTGCTCCTCTACCTCTTTTCATTCCAATTGCACCTGGTCAAGGGAGGAAGGGTCCTTGTATATTCCAGATTGTTGTGAAGATTATTGCTGCACAAATATAGAGACTGAAGCCGCCTGCGACTCTATAAGCGCATGTTCTTGGGGAAATGGAGAATGTTCAGGAAACTGCTGGCATTGTGTATATGATCTTACACGAGATGGAGAGAGGGTTACAGACTCTGCACTGGTAGCAGGTGAGCTGGTATTCTTTACCACATTTGTTCCCAATCCAGAATCATGTCAAGCAGGGGGAGATGGATATATCTATGCAATGGATTACCGCTGCCGTCCACTTTCAAATAATCCTTTTGAAAATACCTCATTGACCTATGAAGAGATAGTCACAGGCAGTGAAAATAAGGTTATAGGATACAGGGTGCACCTCAATCCTGATAATCCTGGAGAAGGAGGAATACCCAGCAAACCCGTATTGGATTCCACAGGTGAACATGTTCTGGTACAGGACAGCACTGCCAAGATACACAGGATAAAGGTTGAACTTCCGAAGAATCCTTTTTATCTTAAAGGATGGAAAGAGGAAGGTTCATAGCAATCCACAGAGGGGGAAGCTCTAATGAGTCCTTTTTCTGCAAAGGATATGCATGATCTGATTAAACTTTTAGAAGAAAGACCTGAATGGAAGAAAGAGTTAAGACGACTCATTCTGACTGAGGAATTGCTTGATCTTCCTAAGGCATTTCAGGGAATTGTTGAAGTTCAGAAGCATACGGATGAGAAATTAGATATCCTTACAAATAGAATCGATCAGCTTGCTGAGGCTCAAAAAAGGACAGAGGAACAACTGAAAAGCCTAACCCAGATAGTGAATCAATTAACTGAAGCACAGCAGAAGACTGAAGAGAGGGTTCGCACTCTTCTTATGGATGTGTCAGAGCTTAAGGAAGATGCATTGGAAAGGGGAATAATTACAAGAGATCAGACGGAGGATCTACTCCAACTTGACCTCCTCCTTAAAGGCAAAAGATGGGATACCAAAAAGGAATCATATTTAGCTGTTGAGATATCATGGGGATTGGGAAAGGCCGATGTAGATAGGATGGAGAGAAGGGTTCAACTTTTAAGACATATAGGATTGTCAGAAGTGATAGGTGCAATTGCAGGTAAAAGGATCCTTTATGATGTTGAAGAATATGCAGTTAAAAGAGGGATAAAGGTGGTATTAGATGGGAAGGTGATCCATTGGTAATTTTAAAAAACAGAGACGGCTTTACACTCCTGGAGCTATTGGTTTCAATAGGAATATTGGTGATCCTTCTTGCCATTGCCATTCCCAACTATGGGGCAATGAGGGCAAGAGCAAGGTTGAGGGGGGCAACCCTAAGGCTCTATGGGGATATCAACTATGCAAAGATTAATGCAATTAAGACAGGGGTTCACAATACCATCCTGTTTAATCAGAGCATAGGAGGGAGTACTTATAACTATGTGATATTTATGGATCAAGACTCTGATACCACATATGACTCTTGGGAGAGGATTGTAAAAAGGGTAAACTATTCAGGAACAGAATATCAGGGTGTAACCATCTCCGCTAATCCCATAAGGTTTAATAGCCAGGGACTCTTGGCCACAGGAGCTCAGACCATCACATTAACTGAAAATTCACAAAATATCACCCAGAATATCACGGTTAATATGCTTGGAAGGGTTAATATTCAATGAGATTTCGCATTCATGAAAAGGGGTTCACCCTGATTGAGGCCTTAGTTGCTATTGTGATCCTCTCTGTAGGAATAATGGGGATATGGGGGCTTCACATGAATTCCATATATAGTGACTCTTTTAGTAATAGGATAATGGAAGCCACCACCATTGCAAATCAATATGCAGAGCAGACAAAAGGACAAGGTTATAGCAATATTTCCACAGGTACTACTTCAGGAACAGTCAATGATATATATCGGTACAAGATCACCAATACCCAGCTTTCATCTTTGCCTAATACTATAAGAATCACAGTTACTGTGGGTTGGATGGACAGGGGATCTTTACCAAGTGATCCCGATGACTGTGATCATAAAGTTGAAGTTATAACATTTGTAACACAGACAGGGAGTCAGCAGGTTACACAATGAACCTGAGAAATCATAAGGGATATACATTAGTTGAGATCATGGTTGCAATGCTTATAATTGCAATCATCACCACCTCACTGATAGGCACTTTTACTCTGCAACAGCAGAGTTCCACAAAACAGGGAAGTATTCAAGAGATACAAGAGACTGCTCAACTTGCCCTCGCTCTAATAAAAAAGGATCTAATGATGGCTGGATATGGGGTTATGGGTGCATTATCACTTTATTTTGAAGATGGAGGAAGTGGGAATCCTGATATTATCTATATTAACGATTCTTCGTTTTTAAGTGATCAGGAGCTCCTGGATGGCACTTGGGCACAGGCACAAATTATGGGAGGATCTGGAACAGATACCATAACAGTAAATAGTGTGGATATTGATGGAGATGGAGAGAATGAATTTAAGGATGGTATCTCAATGAGGATAATCACAGATGGAACCTCAAATAAGGTCGCCCGCATCTTGAATGTAAACGGTAATCAATTGGTCCTGGATCAGGCAGTAAATGGAAGCTATGTTGCACCTGCTCTCTACTATGAGATAAGCTCCAATAACCTAAGAAAGAGCTCCATGAGTATAAGCGGAACACAGCAACTGGCATCCAATGTGGTAGACCTTCAGGTGGCATACCAGGACATAAATGGCACATGGTATTGTGATGGCTCCGGCCCCTGTCCCATGTCACCCTTTCAGGCAAATAATATAAGACTTATAAGGGTCAGTATCATAACTCAATCACGTCCTCTATCTCAGCAGGTGGGTTCAAATTCGGTATCTGCTGAAAATGGCCCTACCTTTTCATCAAGCAGTTCAAATAAGAGGATATATAGATTATATACTATCTATATAGATCCCCGAAATCTACCACGGAGTCCGTGATGAGATATCTTCAAGATAGAGGATTTGCACTTATTATGGCAATTGCCTTTCTGGCGGTTTTGATGATGCTCGGAGCATATCTTGCAACCCAGTCCCTTACAGGACTTCAGATATCATCTGGCCTTAGAGATTACGAAAAGTGTTTTAATATAGCAGACGGAGCATGCCAAATCTCTATGGAATATGTAAAAAACTATGCACCCGATGCTCCTGCCTGGGACCCATCACTTAGGGGTAAGATAACCTCAAATTTGCCCTCTTATATGGACGGAACCACACTGTCTGATGGGGAAAGTTATACACCTGAGGTATGGTGGGAGGGATATGACACAAAGCCACTTCCTGGATGGATGTTAAACTGGCAAGGATATTCGGCATTTCACAGAGTAAACTATAAATGTCAAGGAATAGGAAGTATTCCCTCAAGGCAGAGTGAAACCAAGGTCTATGGACTTGTTATGTATATGAAGAGATAGACAATATCCCATATTGAGAGCTTTGAAAAATTCAAAGCTCTCATATTCATTAAATCCCCTTTTTTAAGGCCGATCTTTAACTGTCCGTGCTATGGCTGCCCCAAAGATCCTCTTTGCCCCCGCCCCCTTTAAGACCTTAGCACATTCATTCATGGTGGCAGTGGTGGTAACAACGTCATCAATTAAAAGTATATTCCTATCCTTTACTCTATTTCGATCTTTTATGATAAATGCATCCTTAACATTTACCAATCTCTCCTTTCCCTTTAGCGCTGTCTGGGGTTTAGTATCTCTAATCTTAATCAGGATAGAATAGTCCATCTCCATATCCAGTATCTCTGATATCACCTCAGATATTATGATACTCTGGTTAAAACCCCTTATCCTTAACTTCTTATAATGGAGGGGGATGGGAATAATCAACATATCCGATGGAAATTTAAATGAATCAATTAGAAAATATGCTAAAAGTTCAGCTAAGGCCTTACCAACCTGATATCTTCCCCCATATTTAAATTCATATATAGCGGCTATTAACTTTTCCTCATATAGATAGGGAACAATTAGTCTTTCATAATTAGGTGGATTAGAAATACAGTCTCCACATATATGGTCTCCCGCAGTATCTGAAACAAAGGGAACCCCACAGATATTGCATCTGGGAGAGCTTATCTTAACAAAGGACTCTCTACACCCTTTACAGATCAACACAGGGCATCTTTTTCTCTCAGCTCTTTTAATAAAATCCTTACAGATAAGGCATCTGGCTGGATAGATGACTTCAATTAGCTGCTTTAATGCATCTCTAAGGTGAAGAGCCATTTAAAGATCCAAGAAATTCCTTGGCATCCCTTCTAAAATCTTCATGGGTTGCATCCTTATTAATCCCCGGGCATGCCCCTTTTGCCATCTCCCATTCATCACTGTCTTCAATTAAGGCCGGTATAAAGGGCCACAGCCTACAAATCTTTGGTTTTACAGGATGAATCAGACACCCTTTACTTTTATCATAAAATATACAGAATCCGTCTTCAGAGATACGGATTTCACTCTTTTCACCTTTCTTAATACAATATGTCTTTAAAAATTCCTCCTCTCTTAATCTTAGATACCTTGAAATCTCTATTACTTCATCTCTTGAAATTGTAATTCCTCCCTCTCCCCAACAACACTCTCCACACCTTTTACATTTAAAGGAATACATCTACGAAAGATACTATCTCTTCTTAAATTTTTCCTTTAACTGCTCAATTATCTTAGAAGATGGTGTCCCACCAATATTTTCCACTCTCTGATGAGCAACTTTCCTTGCATCTTCAATTATGTCACTCATAAATGTGTCTCTTTCAGAACTCCATGCACTCCATCAATCCACATCTATCTTCAGAATCTCTTTAATATAGATGTTTTCATACAAGATATGATACATCAAGCACAAAAATCCTATCAAATAGATATTATCTTTGGTATTATTTATAAAATTTCAAGATTAAGGAGAACATATGAAACCTGTTATATCCACCATAGGGAAAGAGATAGAAAAGGTCTGTAAAAGATATCCTGACAATGAAGCCATTGTCCATATGGAACAACAAAACAGGGTTAACTACTCACTATTCCTGTGGGAGATTGAGAGGGTGGCAAAGGGTCTTATGAATCTGGATGTAAAAAAGGGGGATAAGGTATCCATAATCTCTCCTAATCTATCTGAATGGATAATCTCTCAGATCGCAATCTATAGTATCGGAGCAGTGATGGTTCCTGTGGATCCATCTCTTTCCAAAGAGGAGCTCAGATATCTCCTGAATGATGCCGAAGTAAAGGTTTCAATAGTTTGGTTTCCAGATGAGGAATATCTAAATATGATTCTTAGCCTCAGGGATGAACTCCCTTTTCTTAAAAATATCATTGTGCTATCTACCAGCTCCTATCCAGATACCATATCTTGGCAAGAATTATGTGCTATGGGAAGCCATATCTCCGAAGATAGACTCAAGGAGAGAAAAGAGACATTGTCTTCAGAGGATCTGGCTGCCATAATGTATACCTCTGGAACCACAGGAAGACCAAAAGGTGTGATGCTGGATCATATCTCTCTTATAAACAGGTGTATATGTTCAATAAAGAGGCAGAGGCTTTCGCCTGATGACAGATTATGCTGTTTTTTCCCTCTATTTCATATGTTTGGAAACACATGCATAGTTCTCACCGGCCTTTTGGCAGGATCATCTATTGTAATACCCAATATGTCTTTTGATCCATCTTCTATCTTGCGCTCCATCTATAAAGAGAGATGCACTGCCATATATGGCTCCCCTAATATGATAATAGCACTTATTGAACATCCTGAATTTAAAAAAAAGAGATGGGCCACCCTCAGGAAGGGAATAATAGGTGGGGCTCCTTGCCCTCTGCCCTTAATGGATACCCTTGTAAATGACTTTGGAATCAAAGGGATATTAATTGGATACGGCATAACAGAAACGGCCTCCTGGATAACCATGACAAGACCAGAAGATCCAATTGAACTCAGAGTTAATACCATAGGTAGCCCCTTGGAATGTAATCAGGTAAAGATAGTTGATCCCAAAAGCGGAAAAGAGCTTTCTGCAGGAGAAAGAGGAGAGATCTGTGTAAAGGGATCTCTGATGAAGGGCTACTTTAAGATGGACTATGCCACAAAAGAGGCTATTGACAGAGATGGATGGTTCCATAGCGGAGATCAGGGATATATGGATAAAATGGGATATATACATATTACGGGAAGGATAAAAGATATTATCAAAAGAGGAGATATGGAAATTCATCCTTCAGAGATTGAAGAGATAATATATGAGATCCCTGAAGTCTCCGAAGTTCAGGTAGTGGGAGTCCCTGATAGAACAGGAGATAGTAAGATCGTGGCATGGATAAAATTAAAGGAAGGTAAGACCCTTTCCGCTGAAACAGTAATGTCCTTTCTTAAGGGTCGATTAGATGCTAAAAAGATGCCAGATCAGATAAGATTTATCTCCCAATTTCCCACAACTAAATCGGGAAAGGTTCAAAAGTTTAAATTAGTGGAGATGGCTAAAAAATCTGAATAGAAATTCTATTGGCGAGAGCTTTGCATAACCTCTTTCTACACTTCGGAGACCGCTCC
>CAYTXJ010000031.1:0-19225 GCA_964440775.1 uncultured Desulfobacteraceae bacterium
AGGTTCAGGACTTATCCAGGATTACCACATCCAGCCTACCCCGTAGGGCATCCCTGAATCTCTCTGCATCGCCTCTGTCTCCCACTATTGCTCCATAGTGCATGGGAATGGCAATTTTAGGATTAATATCCAGTGCTGCTTCCACTGCCTGATCTGCTGTCATTACATAGGTGCCAGATACTGGAAGCAGAGCAATATCCACATTAAAGCTCTTCATTTCAGGAATACGGTCAGTATCACCAGCGTGGTATATCTTTAACCCTTCAACCTCTAAGATAAACCCTAACCACTCATTTTTCTTTGGATGAAAGTCCTTATCTGTGTTATAAGCAGGCACTGCCTCTATCTTGATATCTCCTATTTCAACACTATTGCCAGGTTTAACCACCCTTATATCTCCTTTAAGCTTCTTAGCAGAGTCCTTTTCAGTTACAATCACGGTATCCTGTTTCTGAATCTTTTCCACATCTTCAGGAGAGCAGTGGTCAAAGTGCTCATGACTGATTAGTATGATATCCGCTGGAGGGCCTCCTGAGATCTGATAGGGATCAATATAGATAATCTTATCCGTTTCAATCCTGAATCCATCATGTCCCAACCAATAAATCTTTTTAACCATTTCCCTTACATCCATCCCTTATAACCTCCCTTCTAAGATGGCATTATAAAGATCTTATGATCTAAGAGATTTAACCTTTTAACCTTTCCCTTTATCTTCTCTTCTCTTCCGAATATATCATATATGACTATCTCATCATTCTGGCACTGTATCTGTTCCACGCTTTCCATAAATAGCCTCTCTTTTCCTTCCTCTAAAAGATAGACGGCCTGTTCACACATCTCTATGTTTCACCTCCCCTATTTTTATTCTCTCTATCATCTCGTCAATGAGATGGGGTAGAGGCTGATCAGATACACCGATTACCTCCACATTCTCCTGGGTAAGAGGGATAAGTAGTTTTTTAGCAGGGCTTATGGATATGGCCTCTGCCATCTTAGGCGTCAGCTCTCCTAACATGGAATGGGCTACAAGTATTGATATGGAACCCATTATTAAATCTATCTTAGAAGATGTATGTATTATAGCACCTTCACCTGTAGCCCCCCGGTTTGCGCCTGCCTTCATCATGCGTGATGTGGCAATGGAGTTGGTTCCTAAGGCATAGATCTCTGTCTCTTCTCCAAAGGCCTTCCTAAGCTTCTTTATTATGGCAGATCCAATCCCGCCTCCCTGTCCGTCCACTACTGCAATCTTCATAGGATATTTGCCCCTTATCTATCACTCTGAGAAGAACCTGAAAATTTCTCCACAAGCTTCTTATAGTATATCTGTTTTTCTTCTAAAAGAGGAGATCTCTTACCCATCATATTTAATTTCATAATCATATAATTGATCTTCTTCATAAGCATATATTTTTCTCTTTCATCTGGAAGAGATTCAAGCAGATCTTCCATCTGCCTTATCTCTTTTTTCAGTTGAAGCTCTGGTGGAAGACAGTCTGCATTCTTGAGGATCTTATATGCAAGACGGAGATCTTCTGGAATATGACTGTCATCCTCAATCTGTAAAGGTCTGCCTTTTCCAGGCAGATTATCAAATTCACCCCTCTCAAGGGCCTCTTGTATCTGTATTTCCACAAGCTTAAGATATGAAAACATATCCTAAAGCTCTTAATTTAAAGTATCTTCCTTTTTATCAAACCTCTCAGTTCAAATTCAAGGATAAACTTTTTTCTGGGCAACTTGACAATTTAAAAGATATGTTTATCTTTTTTATTCAAAATAGAGGAATCTTTATAAATTCAAAAACTTATCCAAAAGGAGGTTGAGAATATGAATATTAAGCCATTAGATGACCGGGTATTGGTTCTGAGGATAGAGGAGGAGGAAAAGACAAGTGGTGGAATAATTATCCCTGATACAGCTAAGGAGAAACCACAAGAGGGTAAGGTTGTGGCTGTAGGGCCTGGTAAGGTGAATAATAAGGGTGAAAGGATTCCTCTCAGCGTTAAAGAGGGAGACAGGGTTCTGTTCAGTAAGTATGCGGGAACGGAGATAAAGATTGATGGTGTGGAGCATCTTATAATGCGTGAAGATGATATATTAGCAATTGTTGAAGGGAAGTAAAAAATAATGTTTTTGGGGAGGTGTAGGATATGGCAGCAAAAGAGATAAGATATAGTGTAAATGCAAGAGAAAAGATAATGAAAGGGGTAGATATCCTGGCCAATGCGGTAAAGGTTACCTTAGGTCCAAAAGGAAGGAATGTCTTGCTGGAGAAGAGCTGGGGATCTCCAAAGACCACAAAGGATGGTGTTACAGTTGCAAAGGAGATTGAGCTTGAGGATAAGTTTGAGAACATGGGAGCCCAGATGGTAAAAGAGGTGGCATCCAAGACATCTGATGTGGCAGGGGATGGAACCACTACTGCAACCATACTGGCTCAGGCCATATACAAAGAGGGGAGTAAACTTGTGGCTGCTGGAGCCAATCCAATGGCCTTGAAAAGGGGTATAGATAAGGCGGTAGGAGAGATTGTAGAGGAATTGAAGTCTCTGAGTAAGCCTGTTAAGGACAAAAAAGAGATAGCTCAGGTTGGGACAGTATCAGCTAATAATGACGCCTCTATTGGTGAGATTATAGCTGAGGCAATGGAAAAGGTGGGAAAAGAGGGTGTTATAACTGTTGAAGAGGCAAAGGGCATGGAGACCACCTTAGAGATAGTGGAAGGTATGCAGTTTGATAGGGGTTATCTGAGCCCCTATTTTGTAACAGATCCGGAAAAGATGGAGGCTCATCTTGAAGAGCCCTATATCCTACTTCATGAAAAGAAGATAAGCAATATGAAGGATCTTGTTCCCATATTGGAACAGATCGCTAAGATGGGAAAACCATTGCTCATCATTGCTGAAGATGTGGAGGGTGAGGCCCTTGCAACCTTGGTGGTAAACAAATTGAGAGGGACACTTAAGTGCGCTGCCGTAAAGGCACCAGGGTTTGGTGATAGGCGTAAGGCCATGCTTGAAGATATAGCAATTCTGACAGGTGGTCAGGTCATAAGTGAAGATCTGGGTCTAAAGTTGGAAAATGTAACCTTGAATGATCTTGGAACCGCAAAGAGGATTACCATCGACAAAGATAATACCACTATTGTAGATGGTGGTGGTAGCAGAAAGGCGCTGGAAGGGAGAGTGAAACAGCTTAGGGTGCAGATTGAAGAGACCACTTCAGACTATGACAGGGAGAAACTCCAGGAGAGGTTGGCAAAGCTGATCGGTGGTGTGGCAGTTATCAATGTAGGCGCTGCAACTGAGGCAGAGATGAAAGAGAAGAAGGATAGGGTTGAGGATGCCTTAAATGCTACCAGAGCTGCCGTGGAGGAAGGAATAGTTCCTGGTGGAGGAATTGCCTATATCAGGGCCATGAAGGGGTTGGATAAGGTGGAATTGGAAGGTGATGAGAAGATGGGAGCAGAGATAGTTAAGAGGGCATTGGAAGAACCTCTCAGACAGATAGCCAATAATGCAGGTTTTGAAGGTTCTGTGGTAGTTCAGAAGGTAAAGGAAGCAAAAGGTGCCTTTGGATTTAATGCGGAAAGTGGCGAGTATGGTGATCTCATAAAGGAAGGAATTATTGATCCTACAAAGGTTACCCGTTTTGCTCTCCAGAATGCCGCATCTGTTGCAGGCCTACTTCTTACCACTGATGCCATGGTGGCGGAGAAGCCCAAGAAAGAAGAAAAGACACCCCCATCTCCTCAAATGCCTTCTGAGGATATGTATTAATGTCTTAAGAGGGGGTATATCCTTCCTGATGGAGGGGCTATACCCCCCTCATTTTTTTATGGATGTGAGGGAAGAGATAAAGAGAGAGATTGAGAGAGGGAATATTATTAGAGCCGCATTTCTTTCCCTCTCCTTAGGAGATATATCTGAGGATATTAAAAAGGAAGCACTCTGGCAGGCCTCTTCCATATATCGCAATCCCTATACAACAAAGGCACTTTCCAATGAACTGGGCATGCAAAGAGATGAAGTGGTAGATCTTTTAAGACAGATATCAGAAGAAAAGGAAAGGCAGGGCAAAGAAAAGGAGCTCTCCTCCTGCTATGATCTATATAAGATGAGATATCTGTCTTTTCATGAATGGCTTGAAGATCTAAAAAGAGACTGGGATAAATTTTAAATTAACCGCATCATTTGCAACCTTTTATAGGCAGAGAATCACATAATAAAAGACCCCTTGTATTCTCGGTTGGTCTCAATTATTATACAGAGATATGAGTAAGAAAAAGGAGACCATAACTATCTCTCAAGGTAAAAAGGAGCTCTTGCTTTCCATATTTTCCCTTCCTCCATCAAGGCTCTTAAACAGGATATTGAGTATGTCTGATCCTAAGAGCTTTGTAAGGCGACTTTCTAATCAAGATTTTTTCCTTCTTATTAAGAAGATAGGGATGGACGACTGTATCCCCCTGCTTGAGCTTGCAGATGTGGAAAAGTGGCAGTTTGTGCTGGATATGGAGATATGGAAGAGGGATATTCCAGATATAAAGATATTACATAGATGGATATCCCTATTTTTTAAGGCAGAGCCTGTAAGGCTTTCAAGGTTCTTACTAAGTGAAGGTGAGCTCCTTGCATGCTATATGTTTTTTAAATCCTTAGATATAAAGATCATCCAGGATAAAGACGAGATATATGACATACCAGAGGGCTTCTTTACCTTGGATGGAGTATACTATTTTAGGGCTAAGGAAGATTTTGATCATGATCTGATGGAACAGCTTTTAAGATATATGGCAGGTGAAGATCTGCTCAGATTTCAGGCATTGTTTCTCTCCACTCAGGCAATAATCCCATCTGAAATTGAAGAGGAGCTCTATAGACTTAGATGTATAAGGCTTCAGGAGGTGGGGCTTCTTCCCCATCATGAGGCAATCTCTGTCTACTCTCCCTTAAGCCCCCATTCAATAGAGATTAAAAAGATACCACAAAAGGCTATAAGACTGGATCGTGAACTTTCTGAACTTGTCCCTGTAATACCCCTATCTCTTATAGGATCACAGAATATGCTCTCTCTTGCAGGCTCATATATAAGGGATCCATTTCTTTTTGATAGAATTCAGATGGAATTTGCTGGCCTCTGCAACAGAATCATCTCTGCAGATGAGCTCAGGATTGAAGAGCTGGAAGATCTTAAAAAGGTTTGTCTGAAGGCAGCCTCATATCTTAATCTTTCCCTTGAAAGACTGAGTGCCAAGGATTTCATTAAGGCCGCTTCCATATTGGAAAGACATCCACTGGAAGACATCTTCAGAGTGGGATTTGGTATGACTCTTAAGATCAGGTGGGAGACAGAAAAGTGGTTGGCAGGGAGTTGGTTTAAGAGGATGGATCTGAGGTGCGACTTTTGGGATGATTACTGGGGACAGATGCTTGAAGGTGCGCTGATGAAGCATCCCAGATTTTATGACAGAGAAAAGGGGTTTAGATACTTTATTGGAATCGAGGATCTTAAAGAGTGCCTTAAGGTAATAAGATCACTAATGGTATTGGACAGCCTCTTTGAACATATAGAAAAGAGCTGGAAGATGGAAAGAGAATTTTTTAAACTTCAAGATGCCATATTTTATCCTCTCCTTTTTAATACCATGGCTCTCATTCTGATTAAAGACAGCCCCTCCTTTAAACCCATATCCATAGAAGAGACAAAGACCTTTTTTAGGATAATAAGGCAAGATAAGATAGGAGAAAAAGACTTTATTAGACTCCTTTTAAAAGAGTTTAAGGGGATAGATAGAGAATCCCTTTCCATATTAGAAGAGACATTGAGCTGGATCTGGAAGGACTTTATTGAAGAATACGAAGATGTATCCATAGAGGCAATGGATGCGCGATTTATTAAATATCTCTGGATTGAAGGATAAGTTATCATATTCCTTAATAATTTTATCTTGACTAATAGATATAATTTAAATATGAGCTCATATCTAAAATCCAAGGAGTAGAATGTAGTCATTATGGAAAAGAGCAATCCAGTTATAGAGGAGAGGAGAAAGAAATTAGATCTCATAAAGGAAAAAGGTATAGATCCCTATCCCTCTGAATTTATTTGCACTATTACAGCAAGGGATGCAAAGCAGAGATTTGGCCATCTTAGAGATGATCAGCTTGAAAGATTGAATGAGACCTTTTCTATGGCAGGGAGAATAATGGCCATAAGGAATTTTGGAAGGGCATCATTTATACACTTTAAAGATGGAACAGATAAGATTCAGGGCTATATCAAAAGGGATATGGTGGGTGAAGAGCAATACTCCCTGTTTAGACTTATGGATATCGGTGATTTTATAGGTATTGAAGGAAGTTTTTTTCGCACTCGAACAGGGGAATTTACCATCCTGGCCCATTCCATCCGCCTGCTTACCAAATCACTTAGGCCCCTTCCTGAAAAATGGCATGGACTTACTGATATTGAGCTAAGATACAGGATGCGATATCTGGATCTCATTGTAAATGAGAAGAGCAGGGAGGTATTTATTAAGAGATCCAGAATTATAGAAGTCATAAGGGAGTTTTTTAAGGAGAGAGGCTTCTTAGAAGTAGAGACTCCCATGATGCAGCCAATTCCTGGGGGGGCAACAGCACGGCCATTTAAGACATATCATAATGCCTTGGGTATGCATCTCTACCTTAGAATTGCACCAGAGCTATATCTAAAGAGACTGGTTATTGGTGGATTTGAGAGGGTGTTTGAGATTAACAGAAACTTTAGAAATGAGGGGGTCTCTGGAGAGCACAATCCGGAATTTACCATGCTGGAATTCTATATGAGTTATGCCACATATGAGGATTTGATGAAGCTAACAGAAGATCTCTTTCAATTCATACTTGAAAGGGTGATTGGATCTAAAAGACTTTCATACCAAGGAAAAGAGATAGATTTTAGCTCTCCCTGGAGGAGGATCCCTTTCTTTGAGGCGTTGAAAGAGATAGGAAATTTTCCTTCTGAGATCATGGAAGACAAGAAAATGTTATCTGCGATTGCAAAAATGAGAGGAATTCCAGTAACTGGAAGGGAAAATAGGGGTAAATTGCTTACTAAGATATTTGATCATCTTGTGGAGCCAAGACTTGTTCAGCCCACATTTATATATGGGTATCCTATAGAGGTCTCTCCTCTCGCAAAAAGAAATAGAGACAATCCAGAGATAGTAGATCGCTTTGAGCTTTTCATTGCTGGAAAAGAGATAGCCAATGCATTTAATGAGCTGAATGATCCGGATGATCAGAGGCAGAGATTTCTTCAGCAGGTGGCAGAGCGAGAGGCAGGTGATGAAGAGGCCCAGTTTATGGATGAAGACTATCTAATGGCCTTGGAATATGGTCTTCCACCCACTGCAGGGGAAGGGATAGGTATAGATAGGTTGGTGATGATCCTGACCGATTCCCCATCTATCCGTGATGTGATCCTGTTTCCTCATATGAGGGCCAGAGATTTATAGAGACATTACATGTCCTTTGAACTATTTTTGGCATATAGGTATCTAAAATCTAAAAAGAGGCACTCCTTTATCTCCTTTATCACCATAATATCTATTCTGGGTGTAACTGTAGGTGTTATGGCACTCATTGTGGTGTTATCTGTCATGAATGGCTTTCGGGCAGATCTGATGAAGAAGATATTAGGAGTAAACAGCCATATATTGGTGATGAGCTATTCAGGGAACATATCTAAGTATCGGGATATAATAAAAAGTATTAGATCTGTAAAGGGCATTATATCTGCCACCCCCTTTATATATACCCAGGTAATGATAAGAAGCGGAAGTAGTGTTTCAGGTGCGGTTTTAAGGGGTATTGATGTGGATAGTGTAGCAAAGGTAGTTGAGATAAAGGATATGATAAAAGGAGGGAATTTAGAGGATCTTAAAAAGTATGGGGGAAAGGCACCACCCGTTATTGTGGGAAAGGAGCTATGTAAGATTATAGGTGTAAATGTGGGAAGTATGGTAAATGTGATCTCTCCGTATGGTAGGATTACTCCTGTTGGAAGGGTTCCACTTAGCAAGAATTTTAGAATATGCGGTTACTTAGATTCTGGACTATATGATTTTGATACATCCATGCTATTTGTGGAGCTCAGTGTGGCCCAAGAGCTTGTAGGCATTGGGGATATGGTAAGTGGTATTGAGGTGAGGGTAAAAGATCCTGATAAGAGTGATATAATAGGAAGAGAGATTATTAACAAACTTGGCTATCCATTCTGGTTTAGGGACTGGAAACAGATGAACAGAAGCCTTATGGGAGCGCTTAAGCTTGAAAAGCTTACAATGTTTGTAATCCTTACCATGATAGTATTGGTAGGTGCCCTGAATATAATAAGTGCCCTTATAATGGTAGTTATGGAAAAGACAAAAGATATTGCGATACTCAGGAGTATGGGTGCAAGGACAAAAAGCATTATGAAGATATTCATATATCAGGGGCTTATAATAGGCACATGTGGAACAATATTGGGTATATCTCTTGGGCTTTTGCTATGTGCCATCTTAGACAGATACCCATTTATTAAGCTCCCTTCAGACATATATTACATATCAACTCTGCCTGTTAAGGTTCAGGGATGGGATATAGTGTTGATTGCGATATGTGCCATACTCATATCCTTTTTTGCAACCATCTATCCATCTATATATGCATCAAGGCTTGATCCTGTGGAGGCCATAAGATATGAATGATGATAAGAAGATCATACTGGAGCTAATAGATGTACATAAGACCTTTCCCTTTGATAGAGATTCCATAGAGGTGCTCAAAGGTGTGGATCTTATGGTAGAAAGTGCTCAGACCATAGCCATTACCGGGGTGTCTGGATCTGGAAAATCCACATTACTTCATATAATAGGCACACTGGAAAGACCTACTAAAGGCAAAGTTAAAATTGATTCTAAGGATATAGCTGATATGAAAGAGGAAGAGCTCTCTGTGCTGAGGAACAGATATATCGGGTTTGTATTTCAATTCTATCATCTGCTGCCTGAGTTAGATGCCCTTGAAAATACCATGCTTCCGTGCATGATAGGAAGAAGG
This sequence comes from uncultured Desulfobacteraceae bacterium, assembly GCA_964440775.1. Classification (GTDB taxonomy): domain Bacteria; phylum Desulfobacterota; class DSM-4660; order Desulfatiglandales; family JALVMZ01; genus CAYTXJ01. The sequence continues at coordinate 9,096 of CAYTXJ010000031.1, forward strand.
GATCCTAAGAAGATAAGAAAGGAGGCAGAGCAGATATTGGAGAGGGTTGGGCTATCCCATAGACTCTTTCACAAGGTAGGAGAACTTTCAGGTGGAGAACAACAGAGAGTTGCCATTGCAAGGGCATTGGTTAATGATCCCAAGATACTGCTTGCAGATGAACCCACTGGATGCTTAGATACAATGACAGGTGAGGAGATTATGGAGCTGTTGCTGTCCCTAAATAGAGAAAAGGGTATAACCATTGTGCTTGCAACCCATAATATAAGGCTATCAAAGAAGATGGAAAGACAGATGGAGCTTATTGATGGTGTGCTTAAAGAGATCTAAGGTATTAAGCATCTCTCTATTTTGTATTTTTTTTATATCCTACCCATTGATCTGTATGGGATATAATAACAAAATTTTGGTGCTTCCTTTTGTAATTCATGGGCCCAAGGACATTCAGCATCTGGGATTTCGTATCCAAAAAGATCTAAGTTCTGATCTAAGATCAAGAGGGGGGTATATAGTTCCTCCTGAAATGATAAATGCACATGAGATAGTGCTTAAGAGGCCCCTTACTCGTAAAGATATAGATCAGATATCCACTATATTTGATGCTAATTGGGTCATATCGGGTAGTCTTACAAAGATAGGTAAGAGGATAAGCCTTGATTTTCAACTCTACCACTGCCCTGTAACCAAGCCACCATTTTCTCTCTTTTTTATGGAAGATAGTCTTGATTCACTTCCACAAGCCATAACACGGGCCTCTGAGAGGATCTTTCAACACATAGGGGGAGTGTTACGGATATTGGATATAAAGATAGAGGGGAACAGGAGGATAGAGACAGATGCCATAATGGCGGTTATTAAAAGCAAAAAAGGGGATATGGTAGATCCAAAAAGACTAAATGAGGACCTGCGAAACGTGTATAAGATGGGATATTTTAGGGATGTGATCATTGAAAAGGAAGAGAGGCCTAAAGGAGCAGTAATTGTATTCAGAGTAAAGGAAAAGCCCACTATCTCCAAAATCCGCTTTGAAGGGAATAGACACGTATCGGATGATGATCTATTAAAGGAGTGTGGCATCAGGGAATTTACCATCTTGGATTATGGGGAGGTAAAGCAGAGCATCAAGAGGCTTGTGGATTTTTATAGGCTTAAGGGATACTACAATGTCTCTATAAAAGAGAAGATCCAAGAGCTTCCAAATAACGAAGTCTCCCTTACCTATGAGATTAAAGAGGGAGAAAAGGTCTATATTAAAAAGATTACTTTTATTGGAAATAACACTTTTAGCGATAAGAAGTTAAAAGATGTGATGGAGACAGGTGAGAGGGGGTTCTTTTCCTGGATAACTAAGTCAGGGCTCTTAGATAGAAAGAAATTGGATGTAGATATACAAAGACTTATCTCCTTTTATCAGAACAATGGCTTTATTAAGGTAAAGATAGGGGAGCCTAAGATTATATATGAAAGAGATAAAGGTCTTAAGATAACCATTGAGATTATGGAAGGCACCAGATACAGGGTAAGGGATATAAAGATCAGGGGAAAGAAAAAAGAGGATCTTATCGCCTCCCCAAGTGAGATCCTTACATTGCTTAAGACAAGACAAGGGCAATATTTCAATAGAAAGATCCTTAGGAAAGATATACTTACATTGAGGCAATTCTATGTGGACAAGGGTTATGCATATGCAGAAGTAATTCCTTCTACAGAGATGGATGATAAGAGACATCTGGTTAGTATCCTCTTTACCATTTCAAAAGGCAAAAAGGTAAGGTTTGAAAGGATAAATATTACAGGGAATGTATATACAAGGGATAAGGTGATAAGAAGGCAGTTGAGGATAAGTGAGCAGGAATACTTTAGTGGAGAGAAGCTCAGAAAGAGCATTGAGAATCTTCATCGTCTGGGCTATTTTGAAGATGTGGAAGTAAAGATGGATAAGGGATCTCAAGATGACCTTATGATCTTAAATATCCATGTAAAAGAGAGACCTACAGGGTCTTTTACAATCGGTGCCGGATACAGTTCCTTTGATAAGGCAATGTTAATGTTTCAGATTGCCCAAAATAATTTCTTGGGTTATGGGCAGAAACTTGCGGCTTCAGGAAGCCTTGGAAGTAAGACCACCCAGTTTGATATCCGATTTACCGAACCCTATTTTATGGACAGACCCATAAGCGCCGGAGTAGATCTATATAACTGGAAGAGGGAATATGATGAATACACCAAAAAGAGCACAGGAGGAGGCCTTAGAAGCTCGTTTCCCATAGGATTTGATAAGGAATTTACCAGGGGGCTGGCCTCCTATTACTATGATGACTCAGAGATATCTGAGATAGAAGATACCGCATCCATCTATATTAAGGATATGGCAGGAAGGAATGTAACAAGCAGTGTGACCATTGGCATAAAGAGGGACTCCAAGGACAGGCCCTGGAACACCACCAAGGGTTCATATAATAAATTTAGCATTGAATATGCAGGAGGACTTCTGGGCGGAGATGTCTATTTTACAAAATATCTCCTGCGCTCTGGATGGTATGTGCCCCTGTTTTGGGATACGGTCTTCTTTATGCAGGGTAGATGGGGATATGTGGAGGCAAGATCTGGGGGGAAACTGCCTGTATATCAGAAATTTAGGATTGGAGGGATAAATACAGTAAGAGGCTATGACTATGCCTCAATATCTCCCAAAGACCCAATAACCGGAGACCGTATAGGCGGGGAGAAGATGATGGTCTATAATTTTGAGTATAGATTCCCTCTGATAAAGGAGCAAGGACTTGTGGGATTGGTCTTTTTTGATGCGGGAAATGTGCTTACAGATGATCAGAGCTGGACCCTCACCGGTATCAGAAAGTCCATTGGATTTGGGGTGAGGTGGTATTCCGCTATTGGCCCTATACGGATAGAATATGGTAAGATAATAGATCGCAGGGCAGGTGAGCCTTCTGGCAATTGGGAATTTACTATCGGTGGACTATTTTAAGATCTAATTGAAAGGAGAGTGATTATGAAGAGATTTAGTGTGGTAATGATAATAGCTATTTCACTTCTCATATTTACCCCCCTGTGCTATTCGCAAAATATAAAGATAGGTGTTGTGGATATTCAGGAATTTCAGAGAAGATCCAAGGCATTTCAAAAGATCCGTCTAAAGCTGAGGAAGAAATATGAGGCCTTGCAGGCAAAGCTTGACAAGGAAAAACAGGCACTTCTGAAGATGGAAGAGGAATTTAGAAAACAGAGGCTCATGCTCAGCTTAGATGCTCAAGAGGATAAGAAAAGGCAGCTTGAAAAGAAGAGAAGATACTATAAATACCTGTATGAAGAGCTTACAGAAGAGATGAAAAATGCAGAGATGGAGGAGACCAAACGGGTAAGCAAGGAGCTTGAAAAGGTGGTGGATAAGATCGCAAAAAAAGAAGGCTACACCCTCATATTGGAAAAGAGGACTGTGGGTCTGGTCTACTATGATGATTCCATAGACATCACTCAGAAGGTCATTGAGGCATACGATAAGATGAAAGGTGGAAGTCAGCAATAGATATGGAGATGAAAAAGAGCCTTAAAGAGATTGCAGATGCACTTAAAGGAAGGCTCATAGGAGATGGCAGTATTCAGATAAAGGGGATAAATTCTCTTTCTGAAGCAAAGAGTGGTGATATATCCTTCTATTATGATCCCAGATTTAGGGATGCACTTAAAGATACCAAGGCATCGGCACTTATTGTTAAAGAGCAGGTTCAGGAATTCAGTGGGCCCCAGCTTATTGTAAGAGATCCCATTAAGGCATATATCAAACTCTGCTCCCTCTTTTTTAAAGAGTTTGCAAGACCCATTGGGATAAGTCCAGAGGCATATATAGAAGAAGATTGTAAAATAGGAGATGGGGTATCTATCTATCCATTTGTATATATTGGTAAGGGATCAGAGATTGGAAATGGGGTCAGAATATATCCAGGCACATTTATAGGCGATAGGGTCCGTATAGGTGATGATACGCTTATATATTCCAATGTATCTATAATGGATGGATGCATAGTGGGTAAGAGGGTTATTATACATGCAGGTTGCACAATAGGAAGTGATGGCTTTGGTTATATAAGGGAAGGGGGGGGAAATATCAAGATACCTCAGAAAGGAATAGTTCTTATAGAAGACGATGTGGAGATTGGGGCAAACTGTTCCATTGATCGTGCAACCTTTGGAAGGACCTGGATTAAGAGAGGCGTTAAGATGGACAATCTTGTTCAGATAGGCCACAATGTGATTATCGGAGAAGATAGCCTGGTAGTGGCTCAGACAGGAATCTCTGGAAGCGTAAGTATAGGAAGAGATGTAATTATTGGGGGGCAGGTGGGAATTGCAGATCATATAAGTATTGGAGATAGGGTAAAGATTGCCTCTAAATCAGGAATAGCTAAGTCCATTGAAAATGATAGAATTGTCTCTGGGATACCGGCCATACCACATCAGAGATGGTTAAGGTGTAGCACCCTATTTGAGAGACTTCCAGATATCCAGCGGTCAGTCAGGAATCTGGAAAGAGAGATAGATGAATTGAAAGAGATGGTCCATAAAAGGAGTAATTAAATGAGACTTCCATTGGTATATGAAGATATAGTTGAGATTCTCCCACATCGTTATCCCTTTCTGTTTGTGGATAGAATCATAGAGCTTGAGCTATGGAAGAGGGCAGTGGGCATAAAAAATGTCACAAATAATGAGTATTTCTTTAAAGGGCATTTTCCTAAAAGGCCTATTATGCCCGGTGTCCTAATTGTGGAGGCATTGGCTCAGGTTGGAGGAGTACTTGCCATATTGAGTATCAGAGAAGATAGCGAGAAGAAAGAGATTTCAGAGCTATATTTTATGTCGATAGATAAGGTAAAGTTTAGGAGACCTGTTGTCCCTGGTGATACATTGACTCTTGAAGTTGAGGCCCTTAGGACAGGTTCAAAGGTCTGGAGACTTCAGGGTAGGGCAACAGTAGGGGATGAATTGGCCGCAGAGGCATTAATCACCGCAAGTCTTGGCTCATAGGAGATGGCTGTAAAGATACATCCCACAGCAATTGTAAGTTCAGATGCGAAATTGGGAGAAGATGTATCTATAGGGCCTTACTGTATTGTGGAAGATAATGTGGTAATTGGAGATCGGACAGAGCTTCTATCCCATGTGGTAGTGAAAGGTCCTACCAGGATCGGGCAGGATAACAAGATATTTCCCTTTGCCTCTTTAGGATCCCCTCCTCAGGATATCGGCTATATGGGAGAGGATACCATTCTTATAATTGGAGATAATAATATTATCAGGGAATATGTCACCATAAATCGGGCAACTACAAAGGAGGAGTGGAAGACAACTGTAGGAAGTAATAACTATATTATGGCCTATGCCCATATCGCTCATGACTGCAGAATCGGAAATAACATCATTCTAAGCAATCTCGTTACCTTGGCAGGCCATATCCATATAGATGACTATGCCATATTGGGTGGTGTTGTGGCGGTGCATCAATTTGTAAGAATAGGCCGATATGCATTTATTGGTGGGAAGTCCGGGATAGACAAAGATGTTCCACCCTTTATGCTTGTGGCAGGAGAGAGGGCCAAGATATATGGTATAAATCAGAAAGGACTGATCAGAGCAGGTTTTTCTCAAGAGACCATCGAAAGGTTAAAGAAGGCCTTTAGGATCCTCTGGAAAGAGGCAAAGACTCTCAGCGAAGGAATGGAAAGGGTAAGACAACTATTGGGAGAGACAGAGGAGATATTGATCTTATTAGATTTTTTAAAAGATTCCAAAAGAGGAATTCTTTCTGATCATAGAAGATGCAAATAATAGGTATAATTGCAGGAGGAGGAAAGTCACCAATCCTTGCTGCCAGATCAGCCAAAGACAGAGGATACAGTGTGGCTGCAGTGGCATATCAGGATGAGACGGATCCTCGAATAGAAGAGTTCGTGGATCAGATCCAATGGCTAAGATTGGGTCAGTTTGGGAAGCTTATAAAGACACTTAAAAGATTTAGGGTTCAGAAGGCCTTAATGATAGGCACAATAAAGAAAAGAAGGATGTTTAAAGATATAAGGCCTGATTTAAGAGGACTTAGGCTTATATCCAGATTATCTATATTGCATGATGATAATATCTTAAGGGCAGTGGCAGATGAGATTGAATCAGAGGGAATTGAGATAGTAGGAATCAGGGAGATACTTCCAGAACTCATTGCTCCTGAAGGAGTTCTTACAGAGAGAAGACCAGACAGAAGAGAGATGGAAGATATAAGACTGGGATGGAAAGTGGCAAAGGAGCTTGGCAGATTGGATATAGGACAGTGTGTGGTGGTAAATCAAAAGGTGGTGGTGGCAGTAGAGGCAATTGAAGGGACAGATGAAACCATTAGGAGGGGTGGAAGACTATCAGGAAAAGGGGCAGTGGTGGTAAAGGTATGTAAGCCTTTGCAGGATCATAGATTTGATTTACCCACCGTGGGAAAAGATACCATTGAGATTATGAAAGATGCAGAAGCAAGTGTCCTTTCAGTTGAAGCAGGAAAGACCCTTATATTTGATATGGATGAGATGATAGCCTTTGCAAATGATTCAGGCATCTCTATAATCTCCATGAAAGAGGAGTAGGATATTGGAAAGGATCAGGGTTGCGGTTATAGGGGTTGGCCACCTGGGGGAATACCATGTCCAGAAATATAAGAGCATCTCTGGTGTGGATCTGGTGGGGGTGGTGGATATAGACAGGGAAAGGGCATTAGAGATAGCACATAGATATGGGACAAAGCCATATTTTAATCATAGAGATGTGCTCGACAAAGTGGATGCGGTGAGTTGTGTGGTTCCCACAGAGGCCCACTTTGAGGTGGCAAAGGATATACTATCCTGTGGTATCCATATGCTTATTGAAAAGCCCATCACCTATCACATTGAACCTGCTGACACCCTAATTAAGATTGCCAAAGACAGGGGGTTGATATTACAGGTTGGGCTTGTGGAAAGATTTAATCCTGCTATTGTTAGTCTTAGAAGATTTCTGCATGCTCCCATATTTATGGAGGCCCACAGGATGAACAGATTTACCAAACGAGGGATAGATGTGGATGTGGTCTTGGATCTTATGATACATGACCTGGATATCTTTTTACACCTTATACCCTATAAGGTTAAGGAGCTTCATTCAACGGGGCTGTCTGTGATAACAGATAAGACAGATATTGCAAATGTACGTATGATATTTGAAAATGGAACTGTGGCAAATCTCACTGCAAGTAGGGTCTCTACAAAGATCCTTAGAAAGATAAGGGTATTCCAAAAGGATATGTATCTTTCGGCCAATTGCTATAAGAGAGAGCTGGATATAATAACCCTTGACTCCCGAAAAAGAGATGCAGACGGATATCCCACTTTGAGTGCTCAGAAATTGAGTTTTCCTGATAGCGACCCTCTGATGGAGGAGATCAGATCCTTTGTGGATGCAGTGAGAACAGGAAATAAGCCCCAGGTAAGTGGAGAGGATGGAAGAAGGGCATTGAAGTATGCCCTTATCATAATGGATCAGATAAGAGAGGGATGTAAAGAATTTAAAGATATCAGATCCTGTTGATGTGAAAAGGGATGTATCTAAGCATATTCTAATTATCACGGGAGAGCCATCCGGAGATCTACACGGCGCCAACCTGATAAGGGAAATAAAGAGACTGAGACCTGATATAGGAATCCATGCAATCGGTGGAGATCGGATAAGGGCACAGGGTGTAGAGGTTTTAAAGAGCTGTGACAATATGGCTGTAGTGGGATTTTGGGAAATATTTAAGAGTATAAAGGAGGTATATGATGCATATAGAAAGGCCATAGATTTTATTAAAGAGAGGAGGCCTGAACTCATAATACTGATAGATTATCCAGGGTTTAATCTGAGGATAGCTAAGATTGCAAAGAGATATGGCATAAAGGTGTTATATTATATACTTCCTCAGATGTGGGCATGGAGAGAGGGGAGAATTAGAAAGGTTAAAAGATGGGTTGACAAGGCAGCAGTTATTCTTCCATTTGAAGAGGAGTTTTACAAGGGAAAAGGGATAGATGTGGAATATGTGGGTCATCCAATTATGGATAACATATATGAAGATGATGAAATTGATGCTATAATTGAAAGAGAGGATGCATATCCAATTATCGGAATTGTGCCAGGCAGCAGAGAAGATGAGATCAAAAGACATCTTAAGCCCATGCTATTGGCATTGGAGGGGTTAAAGGGAGTATATCCCAGGATTATGGGATTGGTTTCAGTTGTACCGGATGTGGACTATGAACTGATTGAAGAAGGCACTAAGGGTATTGATGTGCCATTAAAACTATCAAAGATGCCCCTTCTTTCTTTGCTCAAGATTTGCGATTTTGCATTTGTAAGTTCAGGAACTGCCACTTTGGAGGCTGCCATATCAGATACCCCTTTTGTTTTGGTCTACAAGATATCCCCTCTTACATATCTTATGGCTAAATTGGCAGTGAGGATTTCCAATATAGGGCTTGTAAATCTCATATCAGGGAGAAGGATTGTCCCTGAGCTGATCCAACATGAATTTACCCCATCAAATCTTATATACTGGACACAGAGAATTCTTGAAGATACAAAGATGCGAAATGATATAATAAGGGGACTTAGGATGGTGAAGAGCCACTTGGGCAAAAAGGGGGCATCCTTTCGCACAGCAAATATTGCAATCAATCTCTTGGAGGGATAGTCTTAATGGCTGTCACGGTGCTTATAGTGGATGACGAAGAGAGTATCTTACAGTCACTTTCAGGTGTCTTAGAGGATGAGGGCTTTGAGGTGATAGTTTCAAAGGACGGACCAGATGCCCTTCGCAAGGTGGAAGAGCAGATGCCTGATGTGGTCTTACTGGATATATGGATGCCAGGGATGGATGGAATTGAGACCCTTAGCCATATAATGAAACTGAATCCCCATCCTCAGGTAATAATGATGTCAGGCCATGGCACCATTGAAAGTGCTGTAAAGGCAACAAAATTGGGTGCCTATGACTTTATAGAAAAGCCTCTGTCCATAGAGAAGGTGATACTCACAATAAACAATGCCCTTAATCAATCAAGATTAGAGCAGGAAATCAGCCTTTTAAAACAGAAGACAAGGGATAGATATCAGATAACGGGAGATAGCCCCGCAATAAGACTCTTAAAGGAACAGATAAGAATAGTTGCCCCAACCGATGCATGGGTGCTTATTAAGGGTGAAAATGGGACAGGTAAGGAATTGGTAGCCCATACCATTCACAGGCTTAGCAAAAGGAGCCATAAGCCAATGGTTGAGGTAAACTGTGCGGCCATTCCAGAGGAGCTCATTGAAAGTGAACTCTTTGGACATGAAAAGGGAGCATTTACTGGGGCTACTGTCATGAAAAAGGGAAAATTTGATCAGGCACACTTAGGCACCCTCTTTTTAGACGAGATAGGTGATATGAGTCTAAAGGCCCAGTCCAAGACACTCAGGATACTACAGGAGCAGAAGTTTGAAAGGGTGGGTGGCACAAAGACCATACATGTGGATGTAAGGGTTATAGCTGCAACAAACAAAGACCTGGAAGAAGAGATAAAGAAAGGAAATTTTAGAGAAGATCTCTATTTCAGACTGAATGTTATTCCCATCAGGGTTCCTCCTCTAAGAGAGAGGGTGGAAGATATTCCAGCCCTTATTGATGATTTTATGAAAGAATTTCAACAGAACACCAATTTGGAGCCAAAGGAATTTTCAGATGACTCTATTGAACTACTTCAAAGATATCACTGGCCTGGAAATGTAAGGGAATTAAAAAACTTAGTTGAAAGATTGCTTATTATGTGCCCAAAAAGTGTGATAAAGGCTGAGGATATTCCCCCTCCCTATAATATGAAAGGGAAGACCGATGATGTCTTAGAGAATCTCTTTCAGATAGAATCCTATAGAGAGGCAAAGATGCGATTTGAGATCTCTTTTCTGCGTAGCAAACTCAGACAGTTTAAAGGCAATATCTCACACACTGCTAAGGCAATCGGTATGGAAAGAAGCCATCTCCACAAAAAGATCAAGGAATACGAATTGGATAGGTCTTA
>CAYTXJ010000032.1:0-19093 GCA_964440775.1 uncultured Desulfobacteraceae bacterium
ATTTTCCCTTCCGGGTCGGAGCCCTCCAGGTCGGAGACTCTCTATACGGCTAACAGCTTTACCCCCCCTCATTATATTAAATCTCACCCCGTAGAATAATTTAAGTTTTTACTCCTCATATCTCTACAATTCCTTTATTAATCGCATAAGCGTCATCAAACATTTTATACCACTCTATTCTACGGGGACTTGCCCCGTTGAATAACTTGATAATGCTTTTATCCTCCTCATCTTTATTCAATTCATTTTTAACCACATAAATTTCATCAAATTCTTTATTTTATATAATCCTATTCTACGGGGCGAGGTCAAATCTCTTATATCCCATCCCTTATATCCCCCTTTTCATCAAAATCTTTCAGGGGATATTCTATCAAATAAAAACGTAATCGTAAACAACTTTTTCCATAAATAGGTCATTTTTACCCGGGTTTTGCAAAGGTCTCATTAGCGACAAAGCAATCTCAGAATGGTTCTTGGTTCGGGGATAGTAGGAGGGGGAGATTGCTTCGCTTCGCTTGCAATGACAGCGTTGAAAAGGATCGCACTTGATCTTACGAAATTCGGGTTAAACATTATTCGAAGACTTTTACATGATTTAAAAAATGTTATGGTTGATCAAAGATCTCTGTTATCTTATTATTATTTTTTTTATATTTTTTTCCACATGCAAAGCAGATGCCCTTCTCATTTTCAAAACGAAGTCTTACTCCACACCTACACACCCATCCCTTGATCTTAGCTGGATTACCTACAACAAGTGCATAGTCAGGTACATCTTCTCTAACCACTGCTCCTGCTCCAATAAATGCATATTTTCCTATGGTTACTCCGCAAATTATAGTAGCATTTGCTCCAATGGTAGCCCCTCTCTTAACCAAAGTATCTTTAAATTCATGTTTTCTTTCAATAAAGGCCCTTGGATTATAAACATTAGTAAATACACAGGATGGACCACAAAACACTTCATCTTCTAAAGTAACTCCCTTAAAAATAGATACATTATTTTGAATCTTACATCTATCACCTACAGTAACATCTGGCCCAATCATTACATTTTGCCCAATTATACAATTTTCACCTATCTTTGTTCCTTTTAGAATATGAGAAAAATGCCAGATCTTGGTTCCATATCCGATACTGACATCTTCATCAATATAGCTTGAAGGATGAATAAAAAATTTCTTATTATCCTCTATTTTAGCTGGGGCAGGCTTAAAAAAGGATTTGTCTAAGCTTTTTTGACATAGATCTAATATCTTTAAGACTCTTAGACCTTCTTCGCCATCAGTACGAGGTGGCTTTCTTTCAAGAACACATTCTACAAAATGCAGCATCTCTTCCCTGAGAGGTTCTTTATATTCAAAATCTATTGTGTAATATTCTGCTCTGTGAGCAATAGGAATTTTACCATCTTTCCATTCAATTTTATGGGGATAGATGAAAAGTTTTTCTTTGCTTACATCATCAAATACAGCCATTGCTTTAGATCCAACTACTATGAGCTTTTGCTCTTTATACGGATGAAGCCAACTTACAAAGATATGCCCTTTGACTCCATTTTGAAATTCAAGAATAGTGATGGTAGTGTCAGCTATTCCCTTATTTAGATAATCACCCCCTGTCGCATGAATAGAGGCAGGATCTTCACCAATTATGGAGATTATCAATGAAATATCATGGGGAGCGAAACTCCATAGAATATTTTCTTCTGTCCTGAGTTTTCCGATATTAAGTCGATTTGAATAGATATATTGAATCTTTCCAAGTTCACCTGATCTTATAAGCTCTTTTAATTTATTTACCGCTGGATGATATTGCAATATGTGACCAACCATCAAGATACGATTGAATTTTTTCCAAGTTGGATTAGCTCTTCACCTTCTCTGGGTGTCATAGCAAGAGGTTCTCTACAAAAACATCTTTTTTGGCAATAAGAGCGGCCTTTACAAGCTCATAATGGGTGAGTGCTGGAGATGCAATAGCTATTGCCTTAATTTCAGGATTTTTTAAGATATCATTAAAAGAATTAGTATAATTAGTACTTGGGAACTGTGATTTTCTTTCTGAAAATATATTTATATCTGGATCACATGCGGTATGTAATACACCCATATTATATAGATTTCGAAGGATATTTTTACCCCAATAACCAAGTCCTACAAGTCCAATAAAAGGAAGTTTAAAAGATTTATTAATATTCATCCCAAATCTCTCCTTCTCCAGTATAATATCTATTTAAAGTCATTAAGGATCTTTTCAGTGTCAGCTTGATAATTTTAATACTTAAAATACTCTATAACACTCTTTATTATGGCATCCATATCATATTTGGGTTCAAATCCAATTAGTTTTCTTATCTTTTGAATATTTGGGCATCGTCTCTGCATATCTTCAAACCCTGGTCCATAGGCCTTTTCGTAAGGGATGTGTTCAATTGGGGAGGAGCTATTTGTCATCTCTTTTACCTTTTGTGCAAGTTCATTTATGGTTATCTCATGATCATTTCCCACATTAAGGATATCACCTTCTGCTTTAGCCTCATTCATAAGTTTTATTAATGCCCATATGGCATCATTTACATGTAAAAAGCTTCTGCTCTGGTTGCCATCCCCATATACAGTTATAGGTTTTCCAAGAAGAGCGCTTTGGACAAAATTGGGAAGCACCATGCCATATTGTCCGGTCTGTCGTGGCCCAACTGTATTAAATAGTCTTACAATTACAACTGGTAATTTTTTTTCCTCATAATATGCCATGGCTAAAAATTCATCCAGTGCCTTAGAGCAGGCATAGGCCCATCTCCTCTTTTTAACAGATCCCATAACCCTGTTGTCTTCTTCAGAGAGGCTGTGTTCAATATGTTTCCCATATACTTCAGAACTTGACGTTATAAGAACCTTCTTCTTAAATCTATTGGCAAGTCTAAGAAGTATCTCAGTTCCTTTTACATTTACCTCAAGAGACTCCACTGGATGATCCATAACATTTTTAACACCTACTGCCGCTGCAAGATGATAGATCTGATCCACCTTAAATATCAGCTCATTCATTACAGATTCATTCAATATGGTATCCACTATTAGGTGAAAATTCTTATCTGTTTGAAGATGGGATATGTTAGATAGTTTTCCTGTCCAGAGATTATCAATCACATATACCTCTTCTCCCATCTCAATAAGTCTCTCTGAAAGATGAGATCCGATAAATCCTGCCCCCCCTGTAACTAATACTTTCATAATAAAGACACAGCTCCGCCTCTTTTAATTTTAAAAAAATTTATGTAACTTTTTAAAATTACTAATATTTTCTCAAATAGAATCCTATCCTATCTTTTCAAGTGCCCAGTCTTCAATCTCAACCACCAAGGATCTATTCAAAAGCTCTATATTAACTGCAACCTTATTACCTTTTCCTTTATGTCTTATATATCTACCTATAAGGCCTTTAAGGGGGCCTTCCATAATCATAATAAGATCGCCTCTTTTCATAAGCTTCCTATTTTGCACGGTTCTGTCAGTTCCATCAAGTATCATTAAAGAGGATATCTCTATATCATCTGCCGGAATAGGTTTACCTCTCTTTCCTATAATCTTAACTACACCAACTGTCTTTATGATCTTCCAATAAGATTCTGCATCCAATATGGTATGAACAAATACATATCCAGGGAGCATTGGAACAGATACCTTCTTTCTCTTTAACCTATAGCGTTTCATCTTCTGAATTTTAGGAAGAAACACCTCAAATTCCTTTGATCTTAAGAGATCACTGACTTTCTGCTCAAAATTACTTCTGGTATATATGGCATACCATTTGGGTATTTCCAAGGGTTTGGATTCAGGTAATATTACACTCAGCTCCATAAATACCACCTTTAATAAAAATCTATAAGGTTTTTATCCTATCAAGAGATATTCCCATGTTCAAAAGTCTTTCCGTATCTTGCTTTACCCTATCAAGTCTGGTAATCAAGATACTATCCCATTTTATTCTATTAATCCTATCAGGTGATTTTATTCTAAATTCAAAAAATCTCTTCCCCTCCATCTCCTCATCCACAATTCCAGAAAGTTTAAGGGTTGTCATCTTCAGATACAGGTATGCAAGCTCTGCCACCTCTCCTGCACCATAAAAGAGTATCCTCTTATTGTCTTCCTCCTCCATCTGTCTATATTTAGCAAGTAGAAGTTTCTTGATCTCTTTATAGAAATTCAGGGAATACTGAAGATATTCAACTGTTAATCTGCTCTTCTTTATTATTCCCTCAGGAGTAAGCAGATACTTAACCCTGTTTCTTGGCATTGTCTTAACTTTAAAATATCCCTTATTTATCAATCTCTTTATAAATGTATTTACAAGGCCAACTGAGATATTTAGTCTCTTAGATAACTCTCTCTGGGTAAAATTCCCGTCTTTCTCTATCTCTCCCATTAATCTTAATATCTGGATATCTTCCTTTTCCATATCAGGACCAATTGTTCATAAAATGAACAATAATAGTTCAATAAATGAACAATCCTCTTTTGTCAATAGAAAAATTGACCGTTTTATTAATTTTCTATATAGATTCTTAAAAAAACAGAGAGGAGGTAGAGGAATATGGAATGTCAAAAGGAGAAGAATCTTAAAAGATGTACATGCACTTATGAACCATGCGATAAGAAGGGTATGTGTTGTGAATGTATCAGTTATCATCTAAGGATGAGAGAGCTTCCAGGATGTGTATTTCCAAAGGATGCGGAGGCAACATACAATAGGTCATTTGAATATTTTGCAAGGCTTGTTCAAGAAGGGAAGATATAAATAGATAGATCGGGACGACAGGATTTGAACCTGCGGCCCCCGCGTCCCGAACGCGGTGCTCTGACCAGACTGAGCTACGTCCCGACAAACTTTAATATTAACCTATTTTCATATATAATATCCAGAAGATTTTTTAATATCCTTGCAGTAGCACCCCATATTATATGGTTATTATACTCAAAAACAATACTGTTATAATAATCTCCCTCCCATTTAATTTGGGTCACCTTCCACCTCTCATCTAAGAGCCATTTAAGGGGGACAAAGATAATCTCTTCAACCTCATGAGGATTCTCTTTTAAAGATGGCCTAAAAGGGATATATCCCACAAATGGATGAATTATATAGTTAGATACAAGGGTAAGAGTATCATCAATCTGACCCAATATCTCAATCATATCTCTTTTAAGGCCTATCTCTTCTTCTGTCTCCCTTAAGGCAGTATCCAAAAATGTATTATCTGCCTTTTCCACTATCCCACCAGGAAACGAGATCTGTCCTTTATGATTTTCCACCTGCATCGTCCTCTTTGTAAATAGCAACTTAATCTCTTCCCTTTCTTTTATTAATGGAATAAGGACTGAGGCATCCTTGAGATCATCCTTTTTCTCCAACAGTTTTGGTCTTCTCTCTTTAAGTATCATCTTAAGGGTAAGAGGGAATCTTTCTATCTGCCTATTATCTTCCATAGGTATCCATATAGGTATCAAATTCCTCTTTTATCTTTATATCCATTGGTCTTCTTATGCCATCTATAAGGATGGGGATCTTTTCCCTAAAAAGATATTCAATCACTTCTCTGATACCACATATGGAATATATGGGTATATTGGTATCATTTATGAAACTATCAACGGGATCTTCACCCTTTTTATTCAATATCACATTCCCGTCGCTATCATATACCGCGGTGGTCTGTTCTCTATCTATAGCTATTCCAAGTCCAATAATATTTAAGTTAATCTTCCTTCTTTGGGATTCAGCTCTTATCTTATCAATTAGTTCATATTTAGTCTTCATAGTGGTAATTACATCATCTACGATAAATAGATTAGCACTATCAAAGAAGGTATTATTTACAAAATATCTCTTATCCTCAGACCCCTCCCCATGTAACTTCTCTTCCTTTCTGTCATATTCAAACAGGCATTCTTTCCCATACTTTTCATATAGAGAGATTGAAGTTACAAGTGCAAGGGCTGATCCTTTATAGGAGGGGCCAAGCACAATATCAATCTTATCAATTAGTCCTATCTCGTAGATCAAGTCAGAAAATAGCTCTCCCAATCTCTTTGCCCATCTACCTGAGTTAAACATTCCCATATTTACAAAATAAGGAGTGGGTCTTCCATCTTTAAGCCTTAGGCCCTTTTCAAAAAAAAGGGCTCCTGTTTGAGCAAGGATCTTTGAAAACCTCTTTTTATATTCTTCCATCTCTGATCTTCTAATTACTTGACTATTATCTGCAATCTTATTAAAGAAAAAGACATGTTGTAAATCTAAAAAATCTTTTAAGGAGGTAAAGAGATGGCGGAAGAGCAACAGGTTGGAGTGGTAATAAAATTCTTTGCCAAACCCTCTGTGGCAGCGGTAGAAGTATCCGATATTATCAAGAAAGGTGATCTATTGCACTTCAAAGGCCATACCACAGATTTTCAGGAAACCGTAAGCAGTATGGAGATTGATAATCAGCCAGTGGATGAGGCCAAAAGAGGTGATCTGGTGGGAATAAAGGTAAGCCAGAGGGTTAGAGAAAAGGATAAGGTCTATAGGGTGGTGGAATAGTCAATATCTGTATTGAGTGCCTTTGGTATAAGTTTTCTGATAAGAATCTCTTTTTCTTTATAATTGAGTAAACAGAATTTTTGATAGAGGGGATGATTTCTGCTTAAACTAGGTATCTGTGCCCGCAGAGACGGGGCAAGCTGTTCATAACTTAAGATCAGGTCCACCAAGGTATATTCTTGTCCAGGATAATCCTTAATCCAGCCAAGTCTTTTCATATATTCAAACCTAAGTATATCCAGAATAAGTAAAAAGCGGTCTATAACTCTCATCTTTTGTTCAGGGGGCAATTCGTAAAAATGGGCACCGCTTCCCAGACCTTCAATATGCATTATTAGATCATATATATAAAATAGGCCTTCTCCTTTGCCCTGAATTAAAAATTTCAGTGCCTCATTTCCTATATCCTGGGCTTTGGTACCCAAGTGGTATTGAGTATTGAATCTGGAATTCCAGTTCCTATACGCCTTTTTTATCTTTAACTCTAAGGCCGCACCTCTTAAATCTATTATCTCTCCCATATATCAGATCTCCCCTAAGCATGCCCTGACAAATCCATAAAAGAGGGAGGCAGGGGCTTCCATGCGGGATTTGAGTTCTGGGTGAGATTGTGTGGCCACAAAGAATTTATGCTCTGGAATCTCAATAAATTCAACCAATCTTCCGTCAGGGGAAAGACCGGAAAAAAGCATTCCATTCTTTTTAAGTATATCGTGATACTCTGGATTTACTTCATATCTATGTCTGTGTCTTTCATAGACCTCCCTTTTTCCATATAGCCTATATGTTAAACTCTCCTCCTTTAAGATAGCAGGATAGGCTCCCAAACGCATGGTTCCACCTAATCTATCAATATCCCTTTGCTCTGGCATTATATCTATAACAGGATAAGGGGTGTTAGGATCTATTTCAGTAGAATTAGCATCTCTTAATCTACATACATTTCTTGCAAACTCTATAACTGCAAGTTGCATTCCAAGGCATAATCCTAAAAATGGTATATCTCTTTCCCTTACCCTACGTATCACTTCAATCTTGCCTTCCGTGCCTCTTTTCCCAAAACCTCCTGGCACCACAACACCATCTACTTCATCTAAAAATGAGATATCCCTTAACTCTGTGGTCTCAACCATCTTGATATTGATCTTACATTTAAGATGTGCTGCACAGTGATTAAATGCCTCTATTATGGATGCATAGGAGTCCCCAAGCCGAGTGTATTTACCACACATGGCCACATTTATCTCTCTTTCGGGATTTCTCAGATTATTAATCCATTCTTTCCACCTCCTTAGATCAGGGGGGCTATATATATTTAGTTTTTTATGCAATATCTCTGGCAGACCCTCCTTTTCAAATACTAAGGGTATCTCATATATATCTTCTACATCAAGACCAGTAATAACTGCCTCAATAGGAACATCGCAGAAGTTGCTTATCTTTGTCTTTACCTCCTTGGTGAGAAACTGGGAGCATCTCCCTATGATGATATCTGGAAAGATGCCCCTCTGTTTAAGCAGATTTACACTCTGCTGTGTTGGCTTAGTCTTTTGCTCCCCCACTCCATAGGGGATAGGGACATATGTAAGATGGATATAGACTATATTGTTTCTTCCCACATCTTCCTTCATCTGCCTCATTGCCTCTAAGAATAGCTCATTTTCTATATCCCCTACAGTTCCTCCAATCTCTACTATGACTAAATCGGCATCTTCTTCCTCTGCAATCTGAAATATATGATCTTTAATTACATCCGTTACATGGGGAATATATTGAACTGTCTTTCCTAAGTAGTCTCCCCTCCTCTCTTTTTCCCTTATTATCTCAAACACCTTTCCCATAGTGAGATTCCACTTGCTCTTACATGTTATTCCCAAGAATCTTTCATAGTGGCCAAAGTCCATATCCACCTCTCCCCCATCATCCAATACAAAGACCTCTCCATGTTCAAAGGGATTCATGGTGCCAGGGTCAACATTGAGATATCCATCACACTTAATGGGAACTATCTTTAATCTGGAAGATAGCAGATGCCCGATGGATGCAGCAGCAATGCCTTTACCTAAGCCAGAGAGCACCCCCCCTGTAATAATAATATATTTTGTAGCTGGCATATCTAAATTATCTATCAATAATGACCCTGGTCAAGATAAATGTTAAAATAGAAATATGGATTACATAGTTGCCATAGTAGGAAGACCCAATGTGGGTAAATCCACCCTTTTCAATAGAATAAATAGGAAGAGAAAATCTCTCGTTGATGATCTACCAGGTATAACCAGAGACAGGATATATGCCTATATCCAATGGGAAGGTAAATATTTTACCATAGTAGATACAGGCGGTTTAGAGGTAGATAAGGATCTGCCAATCTATGATAAGGTAAAGGAGCAGGTCCTCTGTGCAATAGAGGAAGCAGACAGTGTCATATTTATGGTGGATGCAAAAGAGGGGCTTATGCCACAAGATATGGAAATAGCAAAGATTCTGAGAAGGAGAGGTAAGAGGGTCTATTTAGCTGTAAATAAAGTGGATGGTCCGGAGAAAAGAATCCTTTCAGATGAATTCCACATGCTTGGATTTGAGCCTCTATATCCCATATCTGCCTTACATGGATACGGAGTTAAAGAGCTTATGGATGATATATGCAAAGAGATAGGATTTGAGAAACCAGTGTCTAAGGTTACTGATCTAATAAAGGTTGCTGTTTTGGGAAGACCAAATGTGGGAAAATCCAGCCTGATAAATAAAATCCTGGGTTTTGAAAGGATGATAGTAAGTGAAGTGCCAGGGACTACCAGAGATTGTGTGGATATTGAACTGGACTGGATAGGAAAGAGATATCTTTTTATTGATACTGCCGGTATAAGACGGAGGACAAAGATTAAAGAGAGAATTGAAAGGGTCTCTGCTATAAGCTCTTTAAAGAGTATGGAACGGGCTGATGTAGTAATTGTTATGATGGATTGCAAAGAGGGGATAACCAATCAGGATCTACGCATATGTTCTGATGCCTTAGAGCGGGGAAAGGGATTAATTGTGGCACTCAATAAATGGGATCTAATTGCTCATGATAGATACCTTATTGATCAATTAGAGATGGAGGTCTCCCGATCACTTAAACCCATCTTCTTTGTCCCTGTGGTTCGCATATCTGTAAAAGAGGGGAAAAATATAGATCTTCTATTTAATACCATAAAGAGGCTAAATAGGCAGATATCTTATAGAGTAAAGACTCCCTTTTTTAATAAGATCCTAAAAGATATCGTAGCTCATCACAGCCCCATCTACTCTGGCAGAAAGGTTAAGATATATTATGGAACTCAGGTAGATGTTAGACCACCAACCTTTGTAATCTTCTGTAGTAATTCAAAGATAATTAATCTTTCATACAGAAGATATATCTCAAACGAGATTAGAAAGAGGTTGGAATTAAGGAACTCACCTATACGAATTATTCTTAAGGATAGAAGATAAGAGGATAGATAAACTCTGTTAATTCCATCACTTTTATATCCTTCTTCCCCTTTATGGAAGAACTCTTAAGGGTTCTTACACACTGAGGGCATGCACTCAATATTATCTCAGCGCCAAGTCCAATTGCTTCATCAATCCTATTTTCAGCTATCCTGCGAGATAGTTCAGGATGCGTGCTTTCTAAGTTTCCCCCTCCTCCGCAACAATAGCTCAAGGCTTTGGTCCTTTCAAATTCAAGGAGCGTTATTCCGGGTATGGACCTTAGTATATATCTTGGTGCATCATAAATATGGCCTTCCCTTCCCAAGTCACAGGGATCATGGTAGATCACCCGAAGCTCCACTCCTTTAAATCTTATTCTACCATCTTCTACTAATTCCTTAAGCAATTGGGTATGATGAATCAGGGGTATATCAATATCATAATACCGTCTCCAGGTGGTAAGACAGGAAGGGCATGAAAAGAGTATATTCTTTGCCTTAATTTTACTGATTGCCTCTAAATTACGTTCTTTTAATCTATTAAATTCATCCCAAAGCCCTTCTAAGATAAGTGGAAATCCACAACAATATTCATCGCTTCCCAAGATAATAAAATCTATCTGACTTCTTTTCATAATTCTTGAAAGATAAAGCGGAATATTCTGAACAGTGGGATAGAATGAAGATACACATCCTACAAAATATATAAATTCACCGCTTTCTTTTTTTATAAGGATCTCCTCTTCCTCAACCCAATCTGATCTTTCGGTATTGTCTTCTCCTGCTATATTTCCATACTCTTCAATATTTGATAAGAGATTGGAAAGCGGTGCCTCTGTCTTAGTCACCCTACTTATCTCTGCCCTCATCTCCATAATTAACTCTTTAGTATTTACTCCACTGGGACACACCTCTTGACATGCACCACACAAAAGACAGGTTGAATAGACATCTTTTAGTATGGGATCTATCACCAATTCCCCATTTTCATAAGCTCTTTTAAGCTGAATCCTTCCACGTGGTGTAAATCTTTCAAGATAGAGTTCTCTGCCAATAGGGCATGCCACATAACACAGCCCACACTTATTACAGCTTTCAAGACCTCCACCCTTATTAGGACTCAAGGTATCCCCCTGGGTTTAATATATTTTTAGGATCAAACACCCTCTTAATACCCCTCATAAGCTCAATATGCTCCTCTTTAAACTCCTTATAGATAAATCCCTTCTTAGAGATCCCTATTCCGTGCTCACCTGTTAGTGTCCCCCCTAAGGATATGGTCTCATCAAAAAGCTCATTCATGGCATCTTCAACCCTTCTCATCTCCTCCTTATCTCTGATATCAGTCATTATAAGGGGATGAAGATTTCCATCTCCTGCATGAGCAAGGACTCCTATCTTAAGCAGATATTTCTTGGATATCTCTTTTATCTTATTTACCATCTGAGGGATATGAGCTACTGGAACAGTTGCATCTTCAACAATAATATTGGGCCTGAGCCTTGCAACTGCGGCAAAGGCCGTTCTTCTTGCCTGCCACAATCTTTCAATCCCATCCCTATCTTCTGCCTTTTCAACCTCCATTGCCCCCATCTTAAGACAAAACTTCTTTATCTTTTCTGCCTGTGTCTTTACAAGCTCACCTTCTCCATCCACTTCTATAAGTAGCAGGGCATCTGTATCTACAGGAAATTGGGCACCTCCATAGCCTTGAATCTGCTGAAGAACTACTCTGTCCATCAGCTCCAATGTCACAGGGACTATCCTCTCTGCTATAATTGAGGATACAGTCTTAGATGCCTTTTCCACATCATCATATATGGCCTGAAGAGTTGCCCTTGAATGGGGAAGGGGAATAAGTTTTAAGATTATCTTTGTAATAATTCCAAGAGTCCCTTCAGAACCACATATGAGGGATTTTAGATCATAGCCACTTACATTTTTAAAGGTCTTACCACCACACATAATCACTTTTCCATTGGGAAGGACAAGCTCAAGGCCCATAAGATAGTCTTTTGTAACACCATATTTTACACCCCTTGGCCCCCCTGCATTCAGCGCTACATTTCCACCAAGGGTGGATACAAACATGCTGGCAGGATCTGGCGGATACATGAGTCCAAAGCCCTCAACCATTTTCTGTAATTCCGCATTTATTACTCCTGGCTCTACCACAGCACATCGGTTTTCTCGGTCAATTTCAATAATTTTATTCATTCTGTGAAATGCTAAAATTATCCCGCCTTTTCTTGCAACCGCACACCCAGATATGTTTGTGCCGGCCCCCCTTGGAACCACTGAAATCCCTTCACTGTTTGCGATCCTGAGAATCTCTGAAATCTGGTGAGCATCTTCTGGAACTACAACTGCATCTGGCAAAAACTCAAATATGTATCCATCATAAGAATAGCTTAAGAGATCAACCCTGCTTTCCAATAGCCATCTATCTCCTAAGATCCTTTTAAATTCCTTAGATATTCTCTTATTTAACATCTGCCTTTCCTAAATTTTACTCTAAAAATGTGACATCTCTCTTTATAAGATAAAATCTCCCATCATCTGTCTTTCCAACAACTTTATATACAATAAGATATTCTAAGGCCTTTGGACGAAAGTCTCTGACGCCAAACCCAAAAAGGTTCCATCTACCATAAGGCAGGGATATAGCGGTATCTTCACTAAATGCCTTACTTCTTCTTAGATCTTCAATTATATTCTTATATGCCCTCTTTATCTGCCAGAGCTGAATCTTTCGGGTGAGTGCAAGGGCAATTGCCATTAAGATACAGACAGAAATAATGGAAAGAATTTCTTTCATCATTAGGTTAACTATTTAACCAATGTATTAGCCAACCACAATATGCTATTGGGCCAGATTACCACGGCAATCAGCCCAAGCTCCATAAGCCTCCAGAATGGAAATGCTCCCCAATATATATCCGTGGTGGTAACTTCAGGTGGTGCAACTCCTTTAAGATAGAAAAGGGCATAACCAAAGGGAGGGGTCAAAAATGAATCCTGAAGCATCACCGCTATGGTTACCACAAACCATACCATATCAAATCCAAGCTCCTTTGCAATGGGTAAAAACACCGGGAAGGTGATCATGATAATGCCGATCCAGTCGATAAACATGCCAAGTAAGAAGAGGATCACCATCATAACAAAGAATGTTCCCCATTTACCCCAACCTAATCCCATGATAAATTCTTTAACCACATCACCTCCCCCTGAGCCCATAAACACGCTTGAAAAACAGGCGGCACATGCAAGAATTATTACTACCATTGATGTGGTCTTAGAAGTATTTATGACCGCATTTTTTAATCCTGTCCAGGTAAGTCGCCTATAGGCCAATGTCATAACAAAAGCAAGAAATGCGCCCACCCCTGCCGCTTCAGTAGGGGTAGCAATTCCAGCAAATATGGAACCAAGAACACCCAGAATCAAGATCATGGGTGGAACTAAGGACTTCAATACCATCAGGGCAAGCCTCTTTTTGGTAATTGCAGCTCTCTCTTCCTTAGAAAGTGCTGGACCATCTTCTGGTCTAACATAGCATCTTATCAAAATATAGATTATATACATGGAAGAGAGTATAAGACCTGGAATAATTGCCCCTGCAAAGAGCTTTCCAACTGAAAGTGCTGACTGATCTGCCATAACCACCAACATTATACTTGGAGGGATAAGTATCCCCAGTGTTCCTCCAGCACAGATACAGCCTGAGGCAAGTCTTTTGTTATATCCATATTTCAAAAATACGGGCATGGAAAGTAGTCCCATAGTAACCACAGAGGCACCGATAATACCTGTGCATGCTCCAAAAAGTGTGGATACCACCACCACAGCTATTGCAACACCACCCCTGATAGGGCCAAAAAGATATCGCATGGTATCAAAAAGCTGCTCTGCCACTCCAGATTGATCCAGGAGCTGTGCCATAAGGATGAATAAAGGAATGCATACCAGAATATAATTATCCATAACCCCCCAGATCTGATTTAAAAACATATAGAAACATGCGGATCCCCATCCTATATATCCAAAGATAACCGCTAACCCACCCAACACAAAGGCAAGGGGATGTCCCATAAACAGACCGATTAGAAGCCCTACAAACATTGATATTGCAATAACTTCAGGGCTCAGAGTCATATCTCTACTCCTTTAACTAACTTATAAATGGCCTTAATAAAGTTTACGATTCCTTGGTTAATTAAAAGTGCAAAGGTAACAGGTATGACTGTCTTTACCAATGGCACTACTTTAAGAGCAGCTGACTCACTGGTTTCATGTATTGACCAGGAGGTATAGGCATAAAGAAGACCTTTATATAAAACCAATGTGCAAAAGGGGAAGAAAAAGATCGAATAGGTGATTATATCAAGCACTCCCTGAACCCTAGGAGAAAATTTAGAATATATGAGATCAATACTTACATGAGCCTTATATAAAAAGGTATAGGCTGCCACAAGCATAAAGTGTGAGCCATAGAGATAATCAATAACCTCAGTTGACCATACATGAGGACTTCCTAAAATTCTTCTTGAGATTACCTCATACACCACAAGAGAGGTCAGAGGAATAGCTAACCAGACAAATATCCTGCCCGAATATTCACTTACCGCCTCCATCTTACTGATAATTTTGGAAAGTTTCATCCTTTCTGGCTCCTTAAATTAAACTAATAGGCCCCTGTAAAGATCAGGGGCCCAAATGAAACGGTTCTTACTCTACTTTATACCCAGCTTTTCACACTCAGCAAGTACCTTATCCACATATGAAGGAGTGAATCCAAATCCAAACTTTCCTGTCATCTCTCTCCAATCTGAATACTCTTTTAGATATTCCATCTGAGACTTAAGGATCTTTCCAAAAAGTCCTTTCCTCTCTCTTAGTGCCTGGATAATGTATTCACCACTCAGCTCATCCAGCTTTCTAAGGCTTTCATCATCCAGCTTAACTATTACAGTTCCCTTTTCCTTAAACTTTTCAATTGCCCTGGCCGCATCGGCCTCGTGGAAGGTTAGGCTGTCCATGGCAGCTGCCTTGCACGCATACTTAAAGATTGTCTTATATTGAGGGGGAAGCTTTTCCCAAGCCTTTTTGTTTACCATAACGCCTACCTGAGATGCAGGCTGAAACCAACATGGCACTGACCAGTATTTTGTAATCTCTGCAAAGCCCATCTCCCAATCTATTCCGGGACTGCTAAACTCTGCACCATCCAATGTGCCTCTCTCTACAGCAAGATAGATCTCTCCTCCGGGCATCTTTACAGGTGCTGCACCCAGCTTTTTCAATACCCATATGGTTCCCCTTGCAGGTGTTCTGAGCTTTTTACCCTTGTAGTCTGCAATTGTCCTGATTGGACCAGTCTTTTCAGTGGTTCTAAACCCAGATTCCATAGGTGTTACACCAACATTAAAATATATCATATTAAATTTTCCAAAGGCTTCGTTGTAAAGTTTCCATCCGCCAAACTGATAATACCAGACAAGATAGTCCAGATTTGTAAAACCAAAGGGCATAGAGCCAAGAAAATCAAATGCAGGATCTTTACTGACCCAATAGCTTGTCCAGTCACCCACTGCCTCAACCACACCTTTACTGCATGCATCAAAATACTCAAATGCCTTCATCAATGAACCAGATGGAAACCATTTTATTACAAACTTTCCATTGGTCATCTCCTTAACATATTTAATCATCTCCCTCTCACCGTGAAATAGATTGATAGCAGGTGTCCAGCAACTTCCCATCCTCCAATTGACCTTTTCTGCACAGAGGATAATTGAAGGAGATAAGATAAATGAAATTGCGATTACTAAGATAAACATTGAGACCCATCTCTTCATAGTTTCCCTCCTCCTTTAAAAGGGTTAATCATAATTGAGTGAAGACCAAACTTTAATATAACCCTCTCTCTGATACCCTCTATACCACCCCCCTTCTTTACTTAGAATCTTAATCATAATAAATAATAATTGTTAACAACTGGTAATACCAGTATTAAAAATCACCAGTTCTTGTCAAGCCCTATTTTAATATGTCAATACCATACCTCCGTCAAAGAGAAGGTCGCCCCCTATTAAGTATTTAGCATAATAGCTAAAACCAAATATAAATATATTTGCCACATCCACTGGCTTCATCATCTCTTTTACTCTGGATCTTCCCATCATCACATCTCTTACCACCTCTTCTGGAGTTATTCCCCTCTGCCTTGCCTGATCTGGTATCTGATTAAGAGCAAGAGGAGTTCTTACAAATCCTGTACTAACTGAAAATGCCCTAATCTTGCCTTCCCCCTCTGCGGCAATGGACTGAGTCAGGGCTCTTAGTCCAAATTTTGTAATGTTATAGACTGACTTTCTTATGGTACATATATGGGCATGAACTGAGGCCATATTACCAATAACACCACATTCATCTCTACTTCTTTTCATATAAGGAATGGTAAGTTTTGAAAGGAAAAATGGGGCCCTTAGCATAATTTTTTGCATAAGATCATATTTTCCCATAGGAAAATCTTCAATAGCATCAATATGCTGGATGCCGGCGATGTTTGCAAGAAATCTTATTTGCCC
Source organism: uncultured Desulfobacteraceae bacterium (assembly GCA_964440775.1). Lineage (GTDB taxonomy): Bacteria > Desulfobacterota > DSM-4660 > Desulfatiglandales > JALVMZ01 > CAYTXJ01. The sequence goes on from CAYTXJ010000032.1 coordinate 16,643, forward strand.
CAGCTGAGAAGCCTTTTCAACCGCATTGATTATGTCTCCATCATTGGTAAGATCAGTCTTTATAAAGACCATCTTTCCTCCAAGCTCTTTAACCCGTTTAACCGTTTTTTCAGCCTCTTTCTCATTAATATCCAATCCTACTGTCATAAGGCCATTTAGAGAGGAACAGACTGCCAGAGCCCTTCCAATGCCAGTTGCACATCCACTTACAATGCATACATTTTCTGGATTGAAATCAGGATCTTTAAGAATAAGCACATCATCTTTCATTATCTCTGGCTCTTTGATATCCATAATATTATCCTCCTTCCTCAAGATATCTGACTTAAATAAATATTACAGCTCAAAAAATAACTCAAGGCTATTTAGTGATCAGTCCTTAAAAAGATCTTTGAGGAGAGAATTGAGGTCCTTCATCTTAAAGGGTTTTAAAAGCGCCCCTGAAAAGCCCAATTCTCTATAGTTTTTTATCGCTGGGTCATCCAAATAACCGGTCGAAAGGATTGCCTTTACATCAGGGTCTATCTTTAATATCTCCTTTAATGATTCCTTTCCGCTCATTCCACCTTTAACAGTTAGATCTAAGATAAAGGCATCAATAGGCCTTCCTAACTCTATCTCTTCTTTAAATATATCTACTGCCTCTTTTCCATTGGAAGCTGTCACAACCTCGTATCCCATATTTTTTAACATCTCTTTTAGGAGTTCTCTGACTAAATCTTCATCATCCATTACCAAGATCCTCTTTTTCCTTAATTCCTGTCTTTCTTCCCTTTTCGACCCTTTTCGCTCACCCACTATTGCAGGAAGATAGATATCTACGGTTGTTCCCACATCCAGTTCTGAATCTATACTCATATACCCATCGTGCCCTGTTATTATGGAATGGCAGATGGAAAGACCCATCCCCATTCCCTTCTGAGTCCCCCTCTGTTTGGTGGAAAAATAGGGGTCAAATAGTCTGGAGAGGTCTTCCTCTGGTATCCCCTTTCCCTCATCCCTGATGGATATATGGATATAATTGCCTTCTTTTAAGGGAAGGTCCTCTGTTTCAGAATCCCCTAAAAAGGAGAGATTCCTGGCAGAAATATACAGGTTGCCACCCCTTTCCATCGCCTCCCTTGCATTTGTTACCACACTGGTTATCACATGAAGTAACTGATTTTCATCAAATTCCAACTCCCAGAGATCCTTTTCAATGTCATAATAGGCCATTATATTTGATCCTGAAAGTGCAAGTTCAGTTCCTTCCTTTAATATCTTGACAATGGAACCTCTCTTCTTAATCGGTCTTCCACCCTCTGCAAAGAGGAGAAACCTCTTTACCAGCTCTTTTGCCTTAAGACATCCCTTTGTGGCATCATCCAGAAAATCCTTAATCTTTTGCTCCTTATCCTTTAAATAGAGCTTTGAAAGATCAATATAACCCAATATGGCAGTCAGCAGGTTATTGAAATCATGTGCAATACCTCCAGCCAATGTTCCAATGGCCTCCATCTTCTGCATTCTTAAAAGCTCCTGTTCCATCCTTTTGATCTCTGTAATATCCATAAATGTGCTAAGAGCTGCCCTCTTTCCCTTATAGATTATAGGAACAACAGCTTCCATAATCCATCTTATATTTCCATCTTTTCTCCGCGCCCTGAATTGATAGGGAATGTCCCTTTCTCCTTTCAGCATACTAATAGCTGACTGTCTTGCCCTTTCACGATCTTCTGGTATTACCAGCTTAAGGGGTTCCATTCCCTTAAGTTCATCTTCTGAATAACCACACCTCTTTTGAAACTCTTTATTGAAAATCTTTATCTTTCCATCTTGAACAATAAAAAGGCCGATTGAGGCCTTCATAAATATCTCATTAAAGAGGGTTTCAATCTCTTTAAGGGTAGTTATATCTATTAGAGTTGATATAAGGCTTTGAGTTTCAGGAAGAATTCTTGCCCTGTTAATCACATATCTAATATCCCCGCATTTATCTATAAATCTAAATTCATATTCATTGGGAAGATCTCTATCTCCTCTCTTTCCCCTCTCCCAATATTTCATTACCATAGGAAGATCAGCTTTATAGACGAACTCCATCCACTTTTTCTTTCCCTCTATCTCCTCCCTCTTATAACCACTGAGCTCTTCAAATGCCTTGTTAACTAAGGATAATATTCCATCAGGTTCAATCAGAATGGTTGGAGAACTGGAATAATAAAATAAGGTCTTATATACCTCAGATTTATTCATATCTCTATCTCAGTATGCAAAGTTTTTAAATATTTATTATTTAAAAATTTTGCTTATTCAAGTTAAAAAATCGCTTAAAAGTGTGAATTATTTCACACTTTTGGAAATTTATCCTTGACATATCTATTCTGTAAAAGGAGATATACACATAATTTGTCTGGTATGAGGAGATCTCTATGGAGATAATACAATTAGTGACAGGGGTAATGGCAGTCT
>CAYTXJ010000033.1:0-18431 GCA_964440775.1 uncultured Desulfobacteraceae bacterium
AGAGGATAAAGAATCCCCAGGGTAAGTTCATGATTTCTATAGGAATTTTCCTCCTCCACCGCATCTTCATAATAAAATTTGTATCCCCCTCTTAAAAAGCCACCATTTTGGGGAAAGTTATAATATTGGATAAGTTCAATAGCATAAGAGTGGCTATCTAAATTCATACCTGGAGTTAAATCTTTTATATAGTCTTTATCTTCATAGATCAGATTAATATCGGTCTTTAGATTATAGGGTTCTATGATGGAAAAAGAGGGTCTAAAAGAGTGAAGCCTGAGTCTTTCATCTGATTCATGACCAAAAGTGAGGAAAAAGCCCTGATCCTGCCCATTTTGCTTGCCACCTGTAAGGTAATAGTTAAATTCATAATCAAATCTAAAGAAGAGGGTTGAGCCCTGATATTGAATATACATATGAGGAATATGGGTAAAGATATTATTACTGAGCCATTCTTTATATCCAATGCATTGGATTCCATAACCTATTCCCAAGGCAAGATCCCTTTTATTTATAAATTTTAATCCCCCTTTTATATTAAAGGTTTGAAACTGATCCTCTTTATTGCTGGGATAACCTGTAGGTCTGACTCCCACCCCTTCCATAGGATCTAAAGGCACATTATCATCATAACCATATCCAAAGCTAATAGTGGCATAATACGGACTTCTTGCCCTCCTAAGAGAAGGAAGATTCCTAAGAGCTGCTTTGGCATTCTTTCCAAAAAAGCTCTTTTCTCCCAAACCTATTGCCTTATTTAACAATCCTTCAGCCTTATCAAAGTTATCCATCTCTATATATGTGACAGCCTTTTCATACAGGGATTGCTGAAGGAATCTGGAATCCAATTTTGCCGCCTCTTCAAAGCACCTGATTGCATTTTTATAATCCTTAATATTTTTATAGACATATCCCTTTTCAATCTGAACTCTGGCGTTCTTTGGCATCACCCTTTGAGCTGTATTTAAGATATTGAGTGCCATATCATATCTTTTCATCTCTGTGTAGATGGCGGATATATCAAAATATGCCTTAAAATATCTCTTAGGAAATCTCTTTACCAATCCATTAAGTATCTCTAAGGCCTTAGACTTTTTATTCAGTTTAGAATAGGTAAGAGCAAGGTAATATCTGAATTCCAGATTTTTGGGATCCATCTCAGTTGCCTTTTTAAATGAGCGAAGAGCAGACTCATATTTTCCTTCATCAAAGCTTTCAATACCATCTACAAAATAATTTAAGGCAGTATCTTGAGAAAACGAAAAAGTAGAATATAAGGTAAATATTAAAAACCAGATTATTAATAAAATAGATATACTACATTTCATTATATTCTCCGATTACACTGGGAGTTATACCCCCCTCCCGGTCGGAGACCAGACCCCAAAAATTAACTTTAAATAACCCACAGCTTTTTTCTGAGAGCTTTGAATTTTTCAAAGCTCTCTATATTCTCCAGTTATCTCAGGGAACATAACTTGAAATCTCATATATGAAAGTTTATATACATATGTCAAGCTAAATTAAAATATATATTTTTCAAACAACTCTTTTAAAAATAGATTAATTATATATAAATTTTTAGATGAAAAGGATGGATCCAAAATTTGTTCTGATAATATTATCTTTTATATATCTATTTTTATACTATAATCTTGCCCAAGCAGGGATAATTAGGCTTCAGATCCAAACCCATGTTAAATTAAAGAATAATAAGATGGATATTGGTATAAATATAAAAAACTTAGGAGATGTTGGAGCATTTAATCTAAGATGCCATCTTTTTTTAGAAGAAAAGGAGATAATAGGCCATAATCTTGAAAGGCTTGATCCTGGGAAGAGTTATCTTTTTAAATTTAAAAAAGCCCTTACCTATAAAACAGCAGGAAGATATCCATTGATGCTCAGGGTAGACTATGAAGATGGAAATGGGTATCCCTTCTCAGCGCTTTCTGTAATGCCTTTTAAATATAGAATAGATGCCCCTTCTGATATTGAGATAACTGGAGAGAATCTATCAATAGAAAGAGATGGTATCTTGAAATTCAAATTAAAAAATTTAAGAGATTTTCCAATTACCTTAAAGGCATTTCTATTTCTTCCAAAAGAGCTCTCTGCAGACTCCCCTTATAAAAGATTGACCCTTCAACCTAAAAAAACAGCAGACCTTAACTTTAAGGTAATAAACTTTTCTGCAAGGGAAGGCTCCCTCTACCCTGTTTTCTGTATCCTTGAATATGATAAGGCATCTATCCATCATACAGTTATTTCCAAATCCCTAATTACCATTAAAAAAGAAGAGCCCTTCTTTAAAAAGACCAAGTGGTTTTGGGAAGTAGCCTTAATAGTTATTCTATCAATTGTGGTAATTTATGAGATTAAAAGACGGCTATCTATTTAAGAGCATAACTGAAATTATAATATTCCTTTTAATCTATCTATACCTCTTTTCCTATTTCACTCCTAAGTATCTGTTTTCTCTTACAACTACTACAGGTGGCGATACCCCCTCCCATTTTATGGCAGCAGATTATTTTATAAGAGAGATACTCCCTAAGATGCGGCTTTGTGGATGGTTTCAGGGAAACTATGCTGGCATGCCCCTATTTCAATTCTATTTTCCACTTCCTTTTCTCATTATGGCAGTGTTAAATATATTCATTCCACTTCAGATAGCCTTTAAGATTGTAAATGTATTGGGAATATTTCTTCTTCCCCTATGTTCATACCTCTGCCTCAATCTTTTAGGTTATCGCTTTCCCATACCCATATATGGAGCATTGGGCTCTCTTTATTTTCTTTTTATGGAAGCAAACACCATGTGGGGTGGGAATATCCCAAGCACACTTTCAGGTGAATTCTGTTATAGCATAGGTTTTTCACTTTTTATATTGTCTGTTGGACTTATCTATAAGGCTATAAGAGTAAGGAAGGGACTTATTACATGTGTATTTTTAAGCTCTTCCATACTATCTTCTCATGGATATGCATTTATTATATCGCTTTTTGCATCCCTATATTTTGTGCTCTTTGAAAAGAGATTCATTGAAAATACCCTGTTTTTATCTTTTAATTATATAATAACCTCTCTTCTGCTAAGTATTTGGCTCTTACCCCTTATCTATTACCTTCCTTGGACCACCCCTTTTAATTTTATATGGATTATGGAGGGACTAAGTGATGTCTTTCCACCTATTCTTATTCCCTATATGCTGTTTTCAGCAGTAGCTATATTAAAATTCTTTAAAGATAGAGGATCAAAAGAACCACAGATCCCTTATCTCCTTTTTATTATCCTGATTTCAGTTCTCTTTTATAGAATCGCATATCCCCTTGGAATGGTAGATATTCGATTTATTCCCCCCCTTCAGTATGCCTTTATCCTGCTGGGTGCAATAGGTCTTGGAGAGCTTACCTGCCATCTTAAATCTGAATATATCTTAGTATATGCAGTAGCGATTGGTTCCATACTATTTGTAGATTCTCAGGTAGATTATATTCCACGCTGGATAAGATGGGATTTTACAGGATTTGAAAATAAGAATATGTGGAAGAGCTTTAAAGAGATAAATAACTACATAAGAGGTGATCTATCAGATCCAAGGGTGATATATGAACACCACCTTAAAAATAGAGGCATAGGATCTGTTAGGGCATTTGAGATGCTGCCCTTTTTTAGTGGAAGATCCACCTTAGAAGGTTTGTATATCCAATCTTCCATTTCATCTCCCTTTGTATTCTATCTTCAATCTGAGATCTCAGATACTCCATCCTGCCCTCTATCCCTATATAACTATTCTAGGCTCAGTCCTGAATCAGCGATCAGACACCTTAGGCTTTTCAATGTATCAGAGATAATTACAGTAACAGATAAGGTCAGAAAGGCATTTGAAGAGTCAAAAAGATTCATAAAAGAGATAGATATAGGCCCTTATAGTATCTATAAGGTAAAAGAAGACCTTAATGGATATGTGGAAGTCCTTAGATATGAACCTGTGTTGCTAATAACAGATAATTGGAAAGATAGATCTTTTAAGTGGTTTAGATTTAAGGGTAAAGAGCCACTATTGGTCTTTAAAGATCATTTAGATAATATAGATAAAGAGAGGTTTAATCAGATATTTTATGAAGATATTCCAGAGCATATAAGACCCATTCCCATAGCAATTCCAGATTCTAAAAATAAAAGGATTGATTGCACTATCTATCCTCAAAAAATTGTAATTCATACCCCATATATTGGACTCCCCCACCTTTTAAAGATCTCATATCATCCTCGCTGGAAGATCAGAGGAGCAGACAGGATCTATCTTGTAAGCCCATGTCTTATGCTATTCTATCCACAAAGTGAGCACCTGGAATTACAATTTGGATACAATGTGGTTGATCTCTTAGGTTATGGACTGAGCACAATCACACTTATATCTATATTAGTTTTTAGAAGAAGGATAGATAGACTATATGAAATTATCTGTGGTTGGCTTTCAAAGTATGAGCACTTTCAAAATAGACTTAGGTATGTGTCTATATTTATATTTACTTTTTTAGCTTTCATATCCCTTTTCATTCTTCCCCATGAAGATCCCACAACCATATACAATAAAGGACTGAAATATTTTGACAGAGCAGAATACGAAAGGGCTAAAGTATATTTTGAAAAGGGGCTTAAGAGATTTCCCCTATCTCCTATAGTGGATCAGACCTATTTTCATCTTGGGCTTTGCTATTTTAAAGAGGAGAGATACAATGAGGCAAAGGCAATTTTTTACAATTTTTTAAAGAGTTATCCTGAGACCAGAAAATATTCTGAAACGCTCTATCATATCGGGATATGTGCTCTTAAGACCCATAAAAAAGAAGAAGCTAAGGAGGTATTTAAAAGGATAATAAAGGAATTTCCTGAGGATAGATGGGCGAGATACTCTAAGGATAGGCTTAAGGAGATGGGAAGTTGAAAAAGAGGGTTCTCTTTTTAAATCCCTCATGGGGAGGTCTTGTAAATAAGAAGAGTAAAAGATATAACAGGGCCTGGCCCCCCCTTTCTTTACTTATTTGCGCATCTATCCTAAAAGAGGAAGGGTATGAATGTGGGCTTTTGGATGGAAGGGTTGAAAGATACTGGTTTAATAGGCTTAGAGAGATAATTTACAATTACGATTGGATAATCATCACCTCATCCCCTTTGGATAGGTGGCAGTGCCCTGAACCAGATCTATTTGGCCTTATAGATCTACTTAAATTTCTACCAAAGGAAAGGACAATACTTTTAGGTGTTCATGGATCTTTATATCCACGATATATATTAGAAGAGACCGGGATACATTGTGTGGTAATTGGTGAGCCAGAATCTGTTATAAAAGATGCTGTAAAAGGTAAGAGGCCTGAAGATATAAAGGGAATCGCTTTTTTAAAAAACAGAAAGTTCTATTATAGTGGACGTTCTCCCTTAGTGGATCTATCACTTTTGCCTGTTCCTTCTTATGAATTGCTTGATCTTAAAAGATACCGATATGAGCTTATGGGGAACAATTTCTGCCTATTTGAGACATCCAGAGGATGTCCATATGGGTGCAGTTTTTGCTTTAAATATATGTATGGAAAAGGAATAAGGTATAAGAATATTGAAAATGTTATTGAAGAGATTTCAGTTGCAATTAACCAATATGGGGTAAAAAATGGATATTTTATTGATCTTGAATTTACCATAGACAGGGCCCGCACCATAGAGATATGTAAGGCACTAATTGAAGAGGGATTTTCGAAGAGATTTAAGTGGTGCTGTCAGAGTAGGGCAGATAACTTAGACAGAGAGCTCCTTAAGTATATGAAAAGGGCAGGATGTGATCTTTTACATTTTGGGATTGAAAGTGGATCAGATAGGATATTAAAGGAGATCGGAAAGGGAATGGATACTAAAAAGATAAAAAGAGGGGTAGAGCTTGCAAAGGAAGCAGGAATCAGGGTTGCATGCTTCTTTATGTTTGGATTTCCAGGAGAGACCGTATCTGATATGGAAAAGACAATAGAATTTTCAAAGGCCCTTTCTCCTGACTATGCATCATTTCATCTATTAACACCATACCCAACCACAGGTATCTATCAAACAGAGATAAAAGAAGATAAAGGATTTTTAAGCCATCTTCCAGAACACGACCCTTACATCCTTGAAAAAATTAGACAAAGAGCATACAGGGAGTTTTATTTCAGAGTTCCATACCTCCTCTGCTCTTTTAAAAGATCAAAGGCAGTGCATATATTTTCAGGCCTTAGGCTCTTGAAGGGATTTTTAAATTGAAAGGTCTTAGCATAATTATACCCGTATATAATGAAGAAGATCTGCTCATTAAAAATACCCAGCTACTTATCTCCTATCTTAATCGCTATTATTCCAATTTTGAAATAATTATTGGAAGCAATGGCTCAATAGACGCTACATACCGCTTAGGGATGCAACTTAAAGAAAGATATCCCTTTTTACATTTTTTCCACTTACACCAAAAAGGTGTTGGAAGGGTATTTAGAGAGGCAGTAAAGAGATGTAGATATGACTCTATTATATCCTTGGATATGGATCTTTCAGTTGAGCTTTCTTTTATAAATGAAGCACTCAGCTATCTTACCAAAGGATATGCCATAGTGATTGGATCTAAGAGATTGGGAAATCAAAAAAGATCTGTATTTAGACTAATGGGAAGCGGTCTATTTATACTGTGTGCAAGGGCTCTCTTGGATCTACCCTTTAAGGATTATTCCATTGGAGCAAAGGGATATAAAAAAGATATAATAATTGAAAATATGAACCTTGTTGATAATGGAACCTCCTATGTAATAAACATTATATCAATGGCATACAGAAGGGGATATGATATAATTGAGATTCCCATTATATGTGAAGACAGGAGAGAGAGCCGATTCAATATTATTGAAGAGGGCATATATAGATTCTGGAAGCTATTTGGTCTTTGGCTATACACCAAAAGATACCATATCTAAAAGAGGGAGATTAATATGAAAATAGAGGATTTCCCAAAGGATATAAAAGAATATCTTATTCCAAAACCAGTTGGTGATCTATATTTTAGGTGTTTGGGTTGCGGCAGGGAGTTTTCCATAGATAAATTACTATATGTATGTCCTGAATGCAAAAGTGTCCTTATGCTTGAAGACAGAAACTTTAAAAGCTTAAAGAAAAGAGGCGGAAAGTTTTGGAAAAGATTATTTGATCTTAGAAAGATGTTAAATTACACACCCATAAAGGGAATATTCAGATATTACGAATTTATTGCTCCCATCATTCCCTTAGAACATATCATATATCTTGGTGAGGGTCATACCCCACTTGTTGAGGCAAATGAAAGGCTTAGAAAAGCTGCGGGAAGGAGATTCTATTTTAAACTGGATGGGCTCAACCCCAGTGCCTCGTTTAAAGATCGGGGTATGGCATGTGCATTAAGCTACATAAATTATTATGTAAAAGAGAGGGGGATTAATAAGATCCTTACCATATGTGCATCCACTGGAGATACCTCTGCCTCTGCCGCACTCTATGCATCATACTTAGAGGATTTTGCAAGATCTGCCGTGATTCTTCCACATGGAAGAGTCACCCCTCAACAGCTGTCTCAGCCTCTTTCCAGTGGTGCAAAGGTAATTGAGATACCAGGTGTATTTGATGACTGTATGAGGGTGGTTGAACGGCTTTCAGAGAGATATCCAGTTGCACTTCTAAATTCTAAAAACTCCTGGAGGATCTTAGGACAGGAAAGCTTCTCCTATGAGGTTTCCCAAGATCTGGACTATGAGATGGATAAAAAGGTGGTGGTGCTTCCTATAGGAAATGCAGGGAATATCACCGCTGTTATCAGAGGATTTATAAAATTCTTCAAGGCCGGTGTGATTAGCACCCTTCCAAAGATAATCGGGGTTCAGTCAGAACATGCAGATCCAGTATTTAGATATTATAGAAAAGGGGAAAAGAATAGAAGATTTGTCCCTGTAAAGGTCAGGCCCAGTGTGGCACAGGCCGCCATGATAGGAAACCCGGTTTCCATGCCCAGGGTAATTGAGCTTGTGGAGGAGTATAATGGGCTATCAGATAAAGAGAACTTCTTTGTGGTTCAGGTAAAGGAGCAGGAGATTATGGATAGCATGCTGATTGCTAACAGAAATGGAAACATTGTCTGTACCCAGGGAGGGGAGTCTTTAGCAGGTTTTATAAAGGCAATTGAATTGGGCCTTATAGATAGGGATGAAGAGGGAATACTTGATTCCACTGCCCATATGCTTAAATTTATTGGATTTCAAGAGATGTATTTTAATGATAGCTTTCCAGAGGAATTTAATATCAAGGCCAAAGAAGAGCTTATAAATACACCTATCCTGGTTAGGCCTAAAAGTTATATGGATAAAGAGAAGGTCTCAGATTCAGACCAATACAACAGATTTATTGACTCCATATGTGAACAGATTGCCAATCTTTTGGATCTTAAGTAAAGAAGTATTCAGATGCCAAGACTTAAGATTATTTTCATTGAAAGATCCTCTAAGCCCTTTATAAAGGAAGGTGAAAGATATTACTTAAATAAGATTAAAAATTATATACCGATTAAATGGATTCCCATAAAAGGCTTAAAGATAGGTAAAGAAAATACATTTAATTATGTTTTAGATAAGGAATATGAAAAGATCTTAAGTAAGATAAAAGGAAGAGATTATATAATTTTGATGGATTCAAGAGGTAAGAAATTTAGCTCAGAAGAATTTGCCAGATTTTTTGAAGACCTATTGAATAGATGCGCCTCAGATATAACATTTATAATAGGTGGCCCTTTGGGAATCTCAAAGAGGCTCTCTGACATATCCCATATCCGCATTTCCCTATCCGATCTTACTCTTAATCATCAGATAGCCCGTCTTCTACTTCTGGAGCAAATATATAGGGCCTTTACCATTATCAGAGGAGAAAGCTACCATAAATAATACATTCCCTATGAGGTCTTTGTAGCTTCAAGTGCCATAGAGATCTTATTTTTAAGCTCAGTCAGATCAAATGATTTTACCACATAGAAATCCGCTGCAATGGACTTTATATCCTCTTTAAAGGTGTCATATGCTGTGCATAGAATAACCGGAAGATCATAGAAGTTATTTCTTATATCTTGAAGTAGATCAAGGCCATTGTAGTCTGCCAATTTAATATCTAAAACAACCAGATCTGGTCTTTCTTTACGAATAAGATCTAAAAGCCCTTCACCACTATCAGCAGTAATTACTTCATACCCCTCCTCTGTCAATTCTTCTGAAAAGAGTAACCTTATATGCTCTTCATCATCTACTACCAATATCTTGGCCATATCTCTGACTCCATCTCCATGAATTATGCAATTATCAACCTCTTAGTCCATATTTTATATTAATTTAGGATTATTATCATTCATATCTATAAAAACCTCTTCCAGTCTTTCTCCCGAGCCAACCTGCCTCCACATACTTTTTAAGTAGAGGACATGGCCTGTATTTATCATCTCCAAGCTCTCTGTGGAGGACTTCCATTATTGAAAGACAGGTATCCAGCCCAATTAGATCTGCCAGTGCCAGAGGCCCCATTGGATGATTCATGCCAAGCTTCATAACCTCATCAATATCCTCAGCCTTTCCTACCCCTTCAAAGAGGGTAAAGATCGCTTCATTAATCATAGGCATAAGTATTCGGTTGCTTATAAAACCGGGAAAGTCATTCGCAGCAACCGGTCTTTTACCCATCTTAATTGCAAGCTCCTCTGTAATCTTAAAGGTCTCTTCTGATGTAGATAGTGCCTTTATTATCTCAACCAGCTTCATTAAGGGAACCGGGTTCATAAAATGCATACCTATCACCTTCTCTGGCCTCTTTGTAACTGCCGCAATCTTTGTAATAGAAAGAGACGAGGTGTTGGTGGAAAGGATCACCTCTTTTGAGCAGATGCCATCCAGTTTTTCAAATATTTCATGCTTTAAGGACTCATTTTCAGGAACAGCCTCTACAATAAAATCTGCTTTTTCCATATCCTCCAAGCTGGTGGTAGTCTTAATTCTTGATATAATCTCTTGTGCTCCCTTTTCATCTATCTTTTGCTTTTTAACCATTCTATCTAAGCTCTTCTTTATATAACTCAGTCCTCTTTCAAGGAACTCGTTGCTGATATCAGACATTATTACACCGAATCCAGCGGAAGATGCAACCTGTGCAATCCCCGATCCCATCTGTCCTGCTCCAATGACCCCTATGGTTTCAATCTTCATCTCTTCCCTCCTTGAAATTTTTTATGGCAAATAAGGTTATAATTTTCTATCATCTTATAGCAAGAAGAAAATTTTTGTTTCAATTTTTCAATGTAATTTTAATATCTTAAAGGGGATTTAAATGAAACTTGAATTCATTGAGGCAAGGGACCTCCCTGATGCATGGTTTCAAAGTGTTTATAGGCTTCTTGAGGTGGGAAGAAGATATAGGATAGAGAGGGGGAGCTATAAGGGGCAGGAAAGGCTTGAATTTGATTATATTACCATATACATAAAATATCCTGGGATCAGACCTCTTGTGCCCGATATTCCCCCATCCCTTGGAATTCCCAATCCTGTAGAAGAGGAATATCTAAATGAATATCTTCCATATCTGATGTGTGCCAAGAAGAAACCTGATGAAGAATATACCTATGGGCAATACTTAGAGCGGCAGATTCAAGAGGTTATAAGGATGTATAAGGAAGATGGCCATAACACTAACCAGGCATATATGACAGTGGGGGAGCCCAACTGTATATTCATGAATGATCCACCGTGCTTGAGAGGAATTGATACACGCATTATGGATGGAAAGCTCCACTTCTTTGTCTATTTTAGATCTTGGGATCTCTGGAACGGGTTTCCTGCAAACTTAGGTGCAATACAGCTTCTTAAAGAATATATGGCCTCTGAAATCGGAGTTGAAGATGGGGAGATAGTTGCAGCAAGCAAAGGTCTTCATCTCTATGACTATGTATGGGAGCTTGCAAGATTAAGGACTATGATGAAATAGGATCAGAATTAGCAATGGAAGACAAAAGAATTAAGATAATGGAGCTGGATAAAAGGGAGCTTGAAAAGTGGATAGAATCCATTGGATATGAACCCTATAGGGCCTCTCAGGTGAGGAACTGGATTTTCCGAAGATATGTGGACAGCTTCTTCAATATGCATAACATCCCTAAGAGACTGAGGGAATTTCTAAATGAAAATGCCATATTACATACATCAAGATTAAAAGAGAGGCTTATCTCTAAGGACGGAACGCAAAAATATATCTTTATGGCAGAAGATGGGAGCCTTATAGAGTCCGTGCTTATACCGGAAAAGGACCATTACACCCTCTGTGTATCATCACAGGTGGGTTGCTCCATGGGTTGTATCTTCTGTCTTACAGGAAAAAGGGGGCTAAAGAGGGATCTAAGTGCCTCCGAGATACTGGATCAGATTGTCCAGGTAAAAAGAGATATGAAAGGCCCTGAAAGGCTCAGAAACATAGTATTTATGGGAATGGGAGAGCCGCTTCTAAATTATTCAAACCTAAAACAGGCACTTAAAAACATACTCTATCAAGATGGCATGAATTTTTCAAAAAGAAGGGTAACAGTTTCTACCTGTGGAATTATCCCAAAAATAAAAAGGCTTGGAAAGGATTTTAGGGTAAATCTTGCAGTCTCTTTAAATGCTCCAGATGAAGAGAAAAGATCCTACCTTATGCCCATAAACAGGAGATATCCGCTAAGAGAGCTTATAGAGGCATGTAAAATTTACCCACTTCAGAAAGGAAGAAGAATCACCTTTGAATATGTCCTTATTAAAGGAATAAATGATGAGATAGAAGATGCAGAAAGGCTGGTCCAGATCCTTTCAGGGATCAAGGCAAAGGTAAATCTTATCCCCTTTAATCCATTTAATGGTTCATCACTTAGACCCCCTACCCCAGATAGGATAGAGAGATTTCAAAAATACCTTATAAAAAACCACCTGACTGCACTTATAAGAAAGAGCAAGGGAAGCGATATCTGCGCTGCATGCGGCCAGCTTGGTAGATGTTTTGGGTAAATTTGACTTGACACTGGATCTCATATTGTGTCAATTAATTATCTTTAATTTTACCACTATCAGGAGAAGGAATAATGAATTATAAGGCAAAAGGAAAGGTTTTGATCATAGGTGGTGGTATCTCAGGGATAGAAGCAGCATTAGGACTTTCTTCATTGGGTTATGGAATATACTTGGTGGAAAGGTCCGATCATCTTGGGGGGATGATTCCGGATCTCCATCGTATATATCCTGTATGTTCATGCTGTAAGCTTGATCCGATGGTATATGCATGCCAACAAGATCCAAATATAAAAGTCCTATTAAAAACTAAGGTGGAATCTGTTTCAGGGAGTATAGGGAATTTTCGGGTCTCCCTTGATTCCCCAGGAGAAAGAATTTCCATAGATGTGGCAGGGATTGTGCTTGCATCAGGCATTGAACTCTTTGATCCATCTGGTTATGAAAATTATGCATACTTTCATCCCAATGTGATTACAAGCTTAGAATATGAACAACTCCAAAAGCCATTGGGTTCAGACAATGGTATTATAAAAAGGGCATCTGATGGTAAGGTGCCTTCAAAAATCGCCTGGATTCAATGTGTGGGATCTCGTGATATAAATAGATGTGATGCACCTTACTGTTCTTCTGTATGCTGTATGTATGCCCTAAAAGAGGCAATTAATACTAAAGAAATGAATGAGGATATCGATACCGTCATATTATATATGGACATGAGGGCTCATGGAAAAGGGTTTGAGCAATACCTGAATAAAGCGCTAAATCTGGGAGTAAGGCTTGTAAGATGCAGAATACATACTATTGATCCAGATGGAGATGATATATACATCAGATTTGTTAATGAAGAGGGAAAGCCTTGTGTTGAAAGATTTGATCTTGCTGTCCTTTCAGTTGGTCTAAGGCCTTCAAAAGAGGCTATTGAGCTGGCAAAAAGAATGGGACTTGAACTGGATAATATCGGTTTCATAAGATCAGACCCATTTTCTCCTGGAAAGACAAATATACCTGGAATATTTGTGTGTGGAGGGGCTTCTGGGCCATATGATATCAGACAATCAATATATCAGGCAGACTCTGTCTCTGCAACTATATCAACCATGATTGAACCTGAACCATTTGAGGTTAAAGCGGTGTATCCTGAAATAAGAGACATATCAAATGAGAAGCCAAGATTAGTTTTTGCATATTATGTTTGTGATGATATGGGAGAAGAGATAGAAGGATATATTGAAGAGAGTTTAAAAAATGAGCCAAGGATATTAAAATCCATAAAGATTAAAGATGATATAAAAGATGAACTTGTAAATTTACTAAAAGATACAGGCGCAAACAGGCTGATATTTGCAAGCTGTAGCCCTGCAGTCTATAAGCCTCTACTTCAAGATGTATTAAGGGCCTCAGGCTTAAATCCCTATCTTTATGAAATAGTGGACTTGAGTGTAATAAACAGGATTGAACAGATAGAAGATGCAATCAGATTTGCTGTCTTTCATGCCTATATGGATGCTCCTGTTTCTGTGATGAAGGTTCCGGTAATAAGACATGCCCTTGTTGTGGGGGGTGGAATAACAGGACTTGAGGCAGCACTAAGTATTGCAAAACAAGGCTATCCCGTGACATTAGTCGAAAGATCGGATAAGCTTGGTGGAAATGGACTTTATATAAAGGAGACCTGGCAAGGAGATGATGTAAGAAGTTATATAAAAGATCTTATATCTGCCATCCGAGCCAATGATAAGATCAATATAATGACCGACACTATGGTCAAGAAGAGTAGAGGAACAACTGGGAATTTTGTTACTTTAGTAGAGCAGAATGGAAGAAAAATTGAAGTAACTCATGGGGTTACTATCATTGCAACCGGAGGAGAGGCATCCAAAACGAGTGAGTATATGTATGGCAAGAGCGATAAGGTTCTCCTTTGGTCTGAACTCAGACAGAGGATGATAGGTGATCCATCATATGCCAAATCCTTAAATTGTGTTGTATTTATCCAGTGTGTTGGTTCAAGGGACAAAAACCATCCTTACTGTAGCAATATATGCTGTAGCTTTGCCATTCACTCAGCCCTTGAGATGAAAAAGCAGAATCCTAATATGGATATTTACATAATAAATAGAGACATAAGGACCTTTGGTATTAATGAACTCCTCTACAGAGAGGCTAGAGAAAAAGGGATTATATTTATAAGGTATGATCTTGAAAAAAAGCCAGTGCTTCAGGAAGAAGGGGGAATGATAAATGTCATTGTCTTTGATCATATATTACAGAAGGATGTATTGATAAAAGCGGATTTAGTATCTCTACAAACCGCTATTGAAGCATCTAACAACAAAGAATTAGCAGCTATATTTGGTATCTCTATAGATCAGGATGGCTTTTTTGTGGAATCGCCGGAGAAAATGAAACCAGTAGATTCTACCAGAGAGGGGATATTTATTGCTGGAATAGCAAATTACCCCAAAGACATTAGAGAATCTATTTCTCAAGCAAAGGCAGTATCTACACGCGCAGTCTCTATCCTCAAAATGGATTATACGCTTAAGGGCGGAATGGTAGCAGAAGTAGATCCTGAAAAATGTGCGGTATGTTGTACATGCGTGAGGACATGTCCTTTTGAAATTCCATATATCGACCATGAAAAAGGGGCGGCAGTTATTGATCCGTTACTCTGCAGGGGATGCGGAATATGTGTTGCAGAATGCCCTGGAAAGGCCATTAAGATGTCTTACTGTAGTGATCAAATGCTGACACAGGCACCAGCCATTCTTTTAAAACAAACTGCTTAAGGAGTATGACATGCAAGAATTCAAACCCCAAATAATAGCATTCTATTGCTCTAATTGTGCTACATCAGCGGCAGACATAGCAAGCAAGATGAAATTATACATGCCCAATAATATTAAACTAATAAACATTCCTTGTTCAGGGCGTCTTGAGGTTCTTCATCTGTTAAAACCCTTTGAGCAAGGAGCAGATGCTGTATGTATAATGGGATGCCAGGAAGATAGCTGTCAGTTTATAAATGGCATATTGAAATTAAAGGGAAGGGTAGTTCATGTAAAGAAGATCCTGGAACAGATTGGAATTGAACCTCAGAGGATAGAGGTCTTTAGTCTCTCTGCTGCCAAAGGACAGGATTTTATAAATGTAGCCAATGGCATAATTAATAAGGTCAAGGAATTGGGACCTGTATTTTAAATTTTTTTGTGTAAAGAGAGCTTTGAGATGATAGATAGCCTTAAGGAGGGCCAGTTCTAATATATTAATCTGGTTAATTTTGCAATTGCTCATTCCAAGATTAAGATCTTTTTTCGCTTAGCTTTTGAGAGCGGGTTCTGTATTTTCAGCATTCAGGAGCAATTGATAGAACAGGCACAATTAAGTTGACACAGTGCTTAATATGATTATTGTTAAATAAAATGGCGGTCTGATATCTGCTGTATTTTTATCTAGGGAGGTGAGAAGGTGCCTATATATGAGTATAGATGTAATAATTGTGGAAGAATTCAGGAATTTTTGGTTATGGGTGGAAAAGAGATTGATATAGCTTGTCCTGACTGTGGAAGTAGGGATATGGAAAGGCTCCTTTCTCTGGCTTCATTTATAAATGCAGAAACCTCTCGTTTGCCGGGTAAAACCTGTTGTGGGAGAGATGAAAGATGCGAGTCTCCTCCCTGTTCTATGGGAGGGAGATGTAGAAGAGATAGACTATAATAAATGGGGGTGAATAAGATGAAGATAGCGATTAGTTCCATGGGGAGAGATCTGAACTCCGAGATAGATCCTCGCTTTGGAAGGTGTGCTTTTTTCATTGTAGTAGATATTGATAACATGAATTATGAGGTATTCGAAAATCAAAGTGGTATGCTTGCTGGAGGGGCAGGGATACAGTCTGCTCAATTTATAGCATCAAAAGGGGTTGAGGCAATAATTACAGGAAATTGCGGTCCTAATGCCATGAGGACATTGGAGACTGCTGGAATAAAGGTGATAACGGGATGTTATGGAACAGTTAAAGATGCGGTGGATGATTTTAAGGCTGGAAGGTTAAAGCCAACCGCAGGACCCACAGTAAATGAACATTTTGGTATGAGAGGAGCGGGTATGGGCAGTATGAGAGGTATGAGAGGTATGAGAGGAGCGGGTATGACTGATATGAGAGGCAGAAGTATAGGTGGTGGTAATGAATTGCAGCAGTTAAAAGAAGAGGCATCTGTCTTGAGGAGGCAACTTGAGAGGATTGAGGCAAGGATTCAGCAGCTTTCAATGACCGGACAACCAGCTCAGAGCCACATAGAGGGTTTGTTACGTATAGCAGTTCCAGTGGATAAGAATATGCTTTCTCAACATTTTGGGCATGCAGAACAGTTTTTAATAGCAGATATTGAGGATGGAGAAATAAAGAATACAGAGATAAAGATGCCACCTCCTCATGAACCAGGCGTGCTTCCTCAGTGGTTGGGAGATATGGGAGTAAATGTAATAATTACTGGAGGCATGGGGAGAAGGGCACTTAGTCTTTTTGATGAAAATGGTATCAGGGTAATTGTAGGTGCTCCTCAAATGGATCCTATTGAAGTGATAAAGGAATATTTAAGAGGTACATTGAAAACAGAGGAAAATATTTGTCATCATTAAAGACCTAAGGAGGATATTATGCAAGGACAGGGAAGAGGAAGAGGTGGTGGTATGGGAGTTGGACGTGGGCCTGGTGGAAACTGTGTATGCCCTAATTGCGGGGAAAGAGTTCCTCATAAGAGAGGTATCCCGTGTGCTGAAATGAAGTGTCCCAAATGCGGAATCAATATGGTCAGAGAATAGATGTAAAATAAGGGGGATAATGTTTTATATGAGCAAGGAATTCGATGAATTTGCAGAGGAATTACAGAAGCAGATATTTGAAGAGGCAAAAGAGGTATATGGAGAGAAGGGCTTTAATCGCTGGTTAGAAATGAGGTATATGGGCATTATAGAAGAGCCTGATGGGCATGCAGTTGTCAGGGGAGAATGCGGTGATTCAATGGAGATATTTTTAAAATTTGATGGGGAAAGGGTCAAGGAAGCCAGATTTATGACCGATGGATGTGCATCAAGTGTTATTTGTGGCTCCTTTGCAGCAGAGCTGTCAATTGGAAAGACCCCTGATGAAGTTATTGAAGTCACAGCAGAAAGTATTATTGAAGAAATAGGCGGATTACCTGAAGAAGAAAGACATTGTGCATTCCTTGCTGCAGAGACATTACAGGAGGCTCTTAATGACTATATGATAAAGCAGGTAAAGAGAGACAAAGGGAATAAAGCGTGATGATAAGCGTTGCAAGTGGAAAAGGGGGGAGAAGAGGAAGGACTATTAATTTCGCAAAAATCTGGTATCATCCAGAAAATAACCTATATTTTTAGACATCTTATAACCGAATCCTTGGAAAACTACCAGCATTATTGCTTCAAAACATTTCACAAGAAGAATAAGGTCTTTTTTCTAAACAGGGATTGAAGGGATCTATCTTTAGATTTGATATTTAGTTAATTTTGCTATATATTAATAAACTATGGCAAGAGATTTTTGATTATCTTTTAGCAGGGGCATTGAAGAGGGAGTAGAAATATCAAGTGTTAATAATTTTTAAAATATTTCAGTCACTTACCTTTTGGCAATATCTATATAAATTTGATAGGGATTTCACCCTATAAATAATGAGTCTCTTAAGCAGGCTCTCCTCATATAAAGGGGTTGTATAATGAGATGGATCCAGATGGTATAGATATACCAGAGGGATATAGTTGAAGAAATTTTTAATAATCAGGCACTCCTTTACAGGTTGCTTAATAAAGGAAGAGCCTCATTCGCAAAAGGGTATGGCAGACAGAATGGTGGTTAGTGCGGGAAAGGCTAACAATTGTATAAAGGAGTTTACATAGAAGGGGATTGTTAAGGTATGGAATTTTATGGATTCTACAAATAAAAAGAGGTATCTTTATATATTAACACCCAAGGGTATGGAAGAGAGGCTCACGGTATCTATAAGGTTTTTAGAGAAGAAGATGGAAGAATATGATCTTGAGAGCTTTGAATTTTTCAAAGCTTTCAAGAAGAGGCTGTAATTATGGGTTATTTTAAGTTAATTTTTGGGGGTCTGAGGGTGTACCCCCAGTGTAAAAAGGGATTATGCAAAGCTCTCGATCTTATAAGGTCATATATAAGAGAGCTATATAATGATATGGGGTGGCAGAGGTATAGAGATACCATCTGGGTTAAAAGCGGAGATTGAATCCATTATTTAATTGAGAAAATTGTATGTAATTTAAACAGGTTATCTAAG
>CAYTXJ010000034.1:0-17929 GCA_964440775.1 uncultured Desulfobacteraceae bacterium
TAAAAATTGGCTCCCCGGGCAGGACTCGAACCTGCGACCTGATGGTTAACAGCCATCCGCTCTACCAGTTGAGCTACCGGGGAACCTAATTCAATCTTGAAACCTTTGCATAATCCTTTTTTACACTGGGGGTTACACCTCCCTCCGGGTCGGATGACCCTCTGGGTCGGAGACCAGACCCCCAAAGATTTACTTAAAATAACCCCTGATTACAGCTTTTTATGAGAGCTTTGAATTTTTCAAAGCTCTCAATCTTTTATAATAATTCGGTTCATAATGTCAAGTAATAAAATCGAAATCTTCTGGCTGGTATATCAATGGCTCTTTTTGATCCATGCTCTTTAAAGCTTCATAGTATTCAATGCTTTTTTCAAATAGGGCCTCTAAAAAGGGATTTATCATATATGAAGATTCCCTTTGATCTCCTCTCAGAGTAAGGGATGCACCAAATGCAAGCTTAGATATGAACTCCTCTTCCCGTAGATAGAGATAATAGGCCATATCTTCAAGAGCGGTCTTTAAGGTGGATCTCCTCTTGGAATTGAAAAGCTCATTTATGGATCTCCTCTTAATATCATCTATCCTCTCTGCCTTTTGAGCCTCACTCAATACAATAATGCCTTCTTCAGCCTCTTTAATCTTCTCCAGGTAAGGTTCAATCTCATCAGGGCTTATAAGCCAAGAGAGCATAAGCTCATGACTTAGAAGCCTTTCCATGGAAGAATATGTTATGAGGTGCTCAGATACCTCATCTTCATTGTATAACTCATATATGGGAGATCTTTTAAGAGGGGGTTCCCTTTCAAGCAGGATGGGCCGAATCTGGGTATAGTCTCTTATGGCATCTGTTAGTGTTTTTGAAGACTTTTCATAGGCCCTCTCAAGAAGATATCCTCCATAAGATAAGGGAATTTCAATATTTTCTTTAAAATGATCTAAGAAGATCTCCTTAGCCCTCTTTTTATCTTTTCTTCTATATTCAGAGTAGAAAAAATTAATTATTCCAGATTCAATTCCAATTATTCCCATCCCTATTGCATAGTTACCCAATCCCATGCTAAGCTCTAAAAATATTCCTCTCTGTCCAAAAAAATCTACTGGCGAGATCAGGACACTGTCCTTGGGGGCTTCTTTTATTATGATAGGTCTTTCATCTCTTTTTTCACTATCTTCCACACTGATTCCCTTCTGTTTTAAACGAAACAGTGCCCTTCTTACTGCCTTATTAACCCCTTTGTCTTTAAACCTCTTCTTAATCTCTAAAATATATGGGATTGCCCTTGAATCTTTTGGGATAAGCTCTAAAAATGCTATTGCAACATGAGGATCACTAATATCCATCCCCTGTTCCCTCTCATCTAAATAAGAGAGTAGCTCTTTTGCCCTTTCAAGGGCCTCTTTTGGAATGTCTTTAAGCTGCGCCTTCTTTTTCTTTGACACCCTCTCTATCCCCCTTTCTGTCTCTTTTCAATTACAACACAGTCTTCCTCTGCACCCTCTTCCTTCAGATAGACATTTATAAGCTCTTCTTCTGATACATCCCATGTGCCTCCCACATAGTTTGCCTTGATGGGAAGTTCCCTTGCACCATCCCCCCTATCTGCTAATATGGCAAGCTCAATCTTTTTCGGCCTTCCAAGATCGATTATGGCATCCATTGCAGCCCTTACTGTCCTTCCAGTATAGAGGACATCATCAACAAGGATCACAATCTTATCGTCCACTGAAAAGGGTATCTTGGTGCTACGGACCTGGGGCATATGGGATATACGGGTCCAGTCATCTCTATAGAGTGTTATATCAAGGATGCCTGTTGGAATATCTCCAAAACCCCTATCTTTAAATATCTCTCTTAGTCTGTGAGCAAGATATGCCCCGCCGGTTCTGATACCTACCAATACCACATCTTTCATATCAGGATATTTATCAGAGATCCGGGATGCAATCTGTCTTAAAAGAGATGCGATCTGCTCCTGATTCAAAAGCACTCTCTTTTCTGTATCATTCATTAATTCCTCCAAAAATCTTTAATATTTTAATATAACACACAGCTCATATATCCAACCACATTGCTTTTATCCCTTGTTATATATGAAGAGGTTGCATATTTTAATATTTGAGAATTTTTCAAATTTAGCCCTTTGGCTATCATTAGTGCAACCATAACAGGGCCATATCCACACGCCTCACATCTGCCATTTCTTATACACTTCCAGATGGATTCGGGATCAAGCCTCTTTACATACTTTATAAACCTTTTATCCAGACGCATTGCGATATCTTCAGGATGATAGTGTGAAAGATCTGTAGTGGATACGATGAGTACATCACCCCTTCCCACTATCTCCTTTAAGATGACCTCTGAAAGCCACTTTGCAGTTTCATAGTCCTGTGAACCCATAATAATTGGAACTATCTTAAAGTCCTTTAATACCTTTTGTAAAAATGGAATCTGGAGCTCTATAGAATGCTCATACTGGTGCGCTTTTGGTATGTATTTAAAGGATCCGTCTTTTAAAAGATCATCAATTAGGCTTCTATCAAGCTCAACCATTCCAAGGGGGGTGCGGTATGCCTTAATCATATCCACTGACACCCCTCTAAATGGCACCCTATGAGATGGGCCTATAATCAGAACCGTCTTGTATGAGGCACCTTTAATGCAGCGGTATGCATGGCCTGCCACCCATCCACTGTAGATATATCCTGCATGTGGGACAATCACTGACTTTATAGGAGAGCCTATATGCGGTAATTTTATCCCATTTATATAGCTATCAATGGTGTTGGAAAGGGATTTTGGATCTTCAGGATACCAGGTGCCACAGAACATGGGCTCCCTGATCCCTGAACCTGGTATAACTGACACATTATGGGAAAATAGAAGAGAAAAAAATAAGATAGAAAAGATAATTATTCTCATATATGCCCCTTGATTTTTTTTAATACATGTGGGAAAAAGATAAAGACCTATTAATTATAATAGGTGTTTTTTATGATAATTTCAACAGATTTTAAGAGATATTTTATATTTATACTCAGTATCTTTCTGATATGTGGCTGCTCTAAAGGAGGAAGTGCCTTTCAGGAGGCTCCTGACTTTTCTCTCTTAGATATACATGGTAACAGGGTCAATCTTAAGGATCTGAGAGGAAAGATTGTGCTCCTGGATTTCTGGGCAACCTGGTGTCCGCCCTGTAGGATGTCAATCCCTGAGCTTATGGATATTCAGAGAAGATATATGGATAAAGGGGTGGTGGTTCTTGGAGTCTCTATGGATGACTATGGAGATATGACAGAGAAATTTTTACTTGCATTTAAATATAGATATGGCCTTAACTACACCATCCTCAGACCTAATAGGGAGTTATTGTTAAACTATTTTGGAACTCAAAATATGGCCCTTCCCACCCTATTTATAATAGATAGAAAGGGAAAGATCAGAAAGAGATTAGTGGGATATATACCGGGTGCAGTAGAAAAGGCCATTAAAGAGCTCAGATAGATTTATGATTATAGATTTTCATACCCATATATTCCCTAAGAGGTTAATTGAAAGACGGAATTCTCTTATAAATAAAGAGCCTGCCTTCGGATTGATCTATCAAAGTAAAGATTCTCGCCTCTCCTCATTGGATGAGCTTATTGAATATATGGATAGACATGAGATAGATATTTCAGTTATTTGCGGTTTTCCATGGGAGATTGAAGAAAACTACAGAATCCACAATGACTATATATTGGATTCTTACAGCAGATATCCCAAAAGATTGATCCCCATGTGTAGCTTCTCTGCCTATTCAAAAGATGCTACCAAGGAGGCAGAAAGGTGCCTAAGTAATGGTGCAAAGGGGCTGGGTGAGCTTGGCTTTTACTTAAGTGACATCGGAGATAGGGAGATAGATTCGCTTTCTGAAATTATGAATATCCTAAAGGAGCATAATGTACCGTGTATCATTCATATAAATGAACCCATTGGACACAGATATCCTGGTAAGGCACCACTTACACTAAATGGGATATTTAGACTTGCCCATTCCTTTAAGGAAAATACCCTCATATTTGCACATTGGGGCGGAGGAATCTTCTTCTATCTTCTTTTAAAAAGAGAGGTAAAAGATCTCTTTAAAAATATATATTTTGATACCGCGGCATCTCCCTATCTCTATGATCCCAGGATCTATAGGGTTGCCTGTGAAATTGTGGGAGAGGATAAGATACTTTTTGGCTCTGACTTTCCCCTCCTAACCTATGAGAGATATCTCAAAGAGATGCGGGATTCTGGAATAGATAATGGAGCCTTTCAAAAGATAGTCTATAAAAATGCCAAAAGACTTTTGGGAATTTAGTCTATGGCTGAGAAGCTCCCCCTCTTTTCTGATCCCAATAAGCTTCCCACACTTATAAAGGGTGAAATTGAAAGTATAATATACATTGACCCTGAGGAAGAATATGGGGTGGTATCAGTACGCTCTGATCAGGTAGGAGGTAATCTTATTGCTGTTGGAAGCTTTATAAATCCCATCCCCGGTGAGATAGTGGAGATGGAAGGTGTCTGGATGGAGCATCCCAAATATGGGCTTAGATTTGAAGTCTCTTCTTATAAGGTGGATATGCCTGTAAGTAAACAGGGTATAGAGCGATACTTTTCATCCTCTTTTATGCGAGGGATTGGTCCGGTGATGGCAAAGAGGATTGTGGATCGGTTTGGGAAGGACTCTCTTCGCATTTTGGATTGCGAAATAGAGAGACTAAAGGAGATTGAAGGAATCGGCAATAAGCGGCTTGAGATGATAAAGAGGGCATGGAATGAACACAAGGATATAAAGGATATTGCCATATTTTTACAGAGCTATGGGATCAGTAACACATATGCCCAAAAGATATATAATAGATATGGCAGAGAGGCAAAAGAGATACTCAAAAAGAATCCCTATGTGCTCTCTTTGGATATCCGTGGGATAGGTTTTTATAAGGCAGATGAGATAGCAAAGAAGATGGGCTTTGACGATACCCATCCAAAAAGGATAGAGGCTGGAATTGTGCATATCCTAAGGAGCATCACTGATGAAGGCCACCTGTATCTCCCCTTAGATATTCTTTTAGAAGATGCAAAGAGGCTGCTATCAGTAGAAATTGATGCAATTGAAGATGCGATCTTAAGGCTTAAAGAGGCAGAGGAGATCGTCCTGGATCAAGGCGTTGAAGGGGAGAGAATTATCTATTTAAGGTATCTATATCTTATAGAAAATGGGCTTGCATATCATCTTAAGAGAATAAAGGAGGGAAGTTTTAGGCTCCCCATCCCTGATCTTGAAAAGATAGAGGGATTCATAGAATCAGAGATGGATCTTACCTTTTCTTCCAGACAGCTTGATGCCATCAGGATGGCATTGAAAGAGAAGGTTATGATAATTACAGGTGGGCCTGGAACAGGTAAGACCACCATAATAAGAACCCTTGTAAAGCTATTTTTGGCAATTAGAGCAAAGGTCTCTCTGGCTGCTCCTACAGGCAGAGCGGCAAAGAGGATGGAAGAGGCAACCTCTTATGAGGCTAAGACAATCCATAGGCTTCTGGAATTCCATCCTCAAAGAGGGGGGCCGATGCGTGATCACAAAAGGCCCTTGGATTCAGATGTGCTTATACTGGATGAGGTCTCTATGATTGATACATTATTGATGGTGCAACTGCTAAGGGCCATTAAAGACTCCTCCAAGCTTATCATGGTGGGAGACAGCAATCAGCTACCGTCTGTTGGGCCTGGAAATGTCTTAAAAGATCTTATTGAATCCAAGATAATCCCCACAGTTGAACTCAATGAGATATTCAGACAGGCAAGGGAAAGCAGGATCGTGATAAATGCCCACAGGATCAATCAGGGTCTTATGCCATATCTGAGATCCAGCAGGAAAGATATCTCAGACTTCTATTTTATAGAGAAGGAATCTCCTGAAGAGATCCTCTCCCTGATACTCAGACTAATCAAAGACAGGATTCCCAGGCGTTTCCATTTAGATCCAATGGAAGAGATACAGGTGATAACTCCCATGCATAAAGGGATTGTGGGGACAGAAAATCTAAACAGGGTGATTCAGGAGCTATTAAATCCACAAAAGGGTGAGGAGATAAGAAGGGGGAAATATTGCTTTAGGGTTGGGGATAGGGTGATGCAGATAAGGAATAACTATGAAAAAGGGGTATTTAATGGCGATATGGGAAGGATCGTGGCAATTGATAGAGAGCTTCAGCTTGTAGTGGTTAAGTTTGATTTTCAAGAAATCCCGTATCCTCTTTCAGAATTGGATGAGCTCACCCTTTCATATGCCATATCGGTTCATAAATCCCAAGGAAGTGAATATAGATCTGTCATTGTCCCCCTAAGCTCAGAACACTATATTATGCTTCAGAGGAATCTACTCTATACCGCCCTTACCCGTGCAAAGGAGCTTGCAATTATCATTGGAACAAAGAGGAATCTTGCAATCTGTGTAAAGAATAACAGGGTTCAAAAGAGGTTCACGATGTTAAAGGAAAGACTTAAAGGATCTATGCCTTTTCAAGAAGCACCTCTCTTTGATCCATCACCTCTTTAAGATGGATTGCATCTCCCAACACCCTTCCTACGATGTTTACAGCACTTGCCGGGGTTACCTTTATCTTCATCTTCCATCTCCTTGATCTTAATTCCTTGACTTTATATTTAAATCCTAATAATACTCCTTAATATAGATAATCAACCCATAAAAGAGAGGGGGAAGATATGTTAAAAAGGGCAGATAGTTACAAGGAGGTATATGATTCATTTAGATGGGATATCCCTGAAAGATATAATATAGGTGTAGATATATGTGATAAATGGGCAAATCAGCGATACAGGCTTGCACTGATTTATGAAGATGAAAAGGGGGTTGAGAGAAAGTGGACATTTTGGGAACTAAAGAGGCTTTCAAACCAGCTTTCCAATGCACTCATTGCCCATGGAATAGGCAGAGGAGACAGGGTTGGAATACTGCTTCCCCAGTGCCCTGAAACCGCCATATCTCATATTGCCATATATAAGATAGGTGCAATTGCAATACCCCTATTTACCCTCTTTGGGCCTGAGGCCTTGCAATACAGGTTATCAAACAGTGAGGCAAAGGCAATAATTACAAACTCTGAAAATCTTCAAAAGATCCTTTCCATAAAAGATCAACTGCCCAACTTAGAGGTTATAATATGCACTGGTAAAGATATAGCTGAAGAGGCCCTAAGCTTCTGGGATATCATAGAGAAGGGATCCGTATACTTTGATCCAGTTGAAACCAGAGCCGATGACCCTGCCCTTATCATATACACCTCAGGAACCACAGGGCCACCAAAAGGTGCACTTCATGCCCATAGAACTGTATTGGGGCATATTCCAGGTGTTGAGTTTCCCCATAACTTCTTCCCCCAGGAAGATGATCTCTTCTGGACCCCGGCGGATTGGGCATGGGTAGGTGGTCTGATCGATGTGCTATTTCCCAGCTGGCATCATGGAGTGCCTGTGCTTGCCTTTAGGGCCAGAAAATTTGAGCCAGAACAGGCATTTCATATTATCTCAAAGTATGGGGTGCGGAATGCATTTATGCCACCTACTGCACTTAAACTCATGCGGCAGGTAAAAGATCCAAAGAGTAGATACGATTTTCAGATGCGAAGCATAGGAAGCGGCGGAGAACCATTGGGTGAGGAGCTGTTGGATTGGGGAAGAGAGGTGATGGGACTTACCATAAATGAATTTTACGGTCAGACCGAGGTAAATCTGGTGATTGGCTGCTGCTATGAGGTGATGGAGATACGGCCGGGCTCTATGGGGTTACCCATTCCTGGTCATAGGGTTGAGGTGGTAGATGACTCAGGAAATATTGTTCCATCAGGAGAGGTGGGTGAGATTGCTATTAAGAGACCCAACCCTGTGATGTTTCTGGAATACTGGAAAAATCCCGAGGCAACAGAGGAAAAATTTATAGATGACTGGTGCCTTACAGGAGACCTTGCCAGAAGGGATGAAGACGGATATTTCTGGTTTGTAGGGAGAAAGGATGATATAATCACAAGCGCAGGATACAGAATAGGGCCTGCTGAGGTGGAGGACTGTATAATAAAACATCCCAAAGTGGCGATGGTCGCGGTGGTGGGTGTGCCAGATAAGATAAGGGGTGAGATTGTAAAGGCATTTGTGGTGCTAAAACCAGATATAAAACCCACCCAGGAGATTGAAGAGGAACTCAAGGGCTTTGTAAAGCAGAGGCTTGCTGCTCACGAATATCCCCGTGAGATTGAATTTGTGGACTCCCTTCCCATGACAGCAACCGGAAAGATAATGCGAAGAGAGCTTAAAAAGAGAGAGATGGAAAAGAGGTCATCCGCCTGATTCTATAATCTTCCTTAACTGTTCTTCTACAAATTCAATATGTCTTCTTGCCTCTTTGCTTGCCCTTTCAGGATCTCTTTCCTTTATTGCCAGGAATATGCGAAGGTGCTGATCTGCTATCCTCTTTCTGTTTTCAGGATTTTTAAATATCTTTTCTCTGGATACCTTCTGTGTCTTCCAAAGCAGATTATACCATGTGGCCATAAGATGGGACTGGATGGTATTGTGGGTTGCCATGGATATGGCCACATGAAAGTCTGCATCCACTTTGGCATCATCCAGATCCTCTCTTAGATTTCTCTGATCCCTTTTAATAATCTCTTCAAGCTTTCTAATATCTTCTTCAGTTGCCCTCTTGGATGCAGTATATGCAGCCCATCCCTCCATTGCCTTTCTGACTTCCAAAAGCTCAAATACCTTATCAATATCATCTTCAATCAGATATGCAATGGGATCATTAAAATAGGTCTCCACAATGGATCTGACCACAATCTTGCTTCTGGGCCTTATCTCAATAAAGCCGAGTTTCTGAAGTGCATTTAATGCCTCCCTTAGGGGTGGTCTGCTGACCCCAAGCATCTCAGCAAGCTCCCTTTCTGATGGAAGCTCATCCCCTGGCTTTAGCTGGCCATTATTTACCATCTCTTTAAATTGCTCTATTATCTCATCAGATATCTTTTTGGGAGAGATCTTCTTAAACATAAAAACCATCTTAAGAATATGAAATTTTTGCTCATCTTAGGTAACAAGACTCCACCCTGTCAAGTCAAAGGAACAGGGTTGACACAAATTGGTTAATCTGTATACTGGTATTACCAGATATCCAGCAATGGAGGATCCATATGAAAGTAAAGATAGCCTGTGGTAAGGAATGGATTGAGATCAATATTCCAGATAGGGCCATCGTGTTGGAAAAGAGGGAGATGAATCCGATTGAGCAGGTAGAGGAAAGGATAGCCGAAAGCCTTGAAGAGCCCATTGAGAGTGCTCCACTTAAAGAGATTGCTAAAGGAAAGAGGGATGCATGTGTGGTGATATCTGATGTCACAAGGCCTGTTCCCAATTCCGTCATATTACCTCCTCTGCTGCATGCACTTGAAGATGGGGGGATAAATAGGGATAGGATCAGGATACTGATTGCAACTGGTATGCATAGACCCAACCTGGGTGAAGAGCTTAGACAGATGGTGGGTGATTATGTCTTTAACAACTATGAGATATTGAATCACTACTCCCGAAGGGAAAAGGATATGGAGATAGTGGATGAGATAGAGGGAACACCTATTGGGATAAATAGGGTCTATTTAGAGGCTGAGCTTAAGATCTTAACAGGGCTTATTGAACCCCATTTCTATGCGGGGTTTTCTGGAGGCAGAAAATCCATTGTGCCTGGAATATCCAGCTTTGAGACCATGAAATTTATGCATTCCTTCTCTATGATAGATCATCCCAATGTAAGAAATTGTCTCTTAGATGGAAATCCCTTCCATGAATATGCACTCAGGATCACAGAGAAGGTGGGAGCAGATTTCATCTTAAATGTTGTTATTGACAGATACAGGAGAATATCTGGTATATTTTCAGGCCACTTTAACAGGGCACATATCCTGGGATGTAAGATGGTAGAGGAGTATGCCACTGTAAGGCTGAATAAGAGAGTGGATATGGTAATCAGCTCTGGTGGAGGATACCCTCTGGATGCCACCTTCTATCAGATAAGCAAGGCCCTGATCTGTGCAAGGGATATACTTAAAAAGGGGGGAACCATTGTGATTCTGTGTGAGTGCAGAGAGGGGTTTGGAAGCAGAGAATTTATTAATGTGCTTAGATCTGCATCCAGTCCAGAAGAATTCTATGAAAGATATTCTGATCCCAAAAAATTTGTAATTGATCAGTGGTGCGCCCAGAACATCTTTCAGGCAATTGAACATGCTGGAAGCATCTATGTCTACTCACCCAATCTCTCAGAGGAAGATCTGGGGCATCTTGGAATAAAAAAGATAGAAAATATCCAGGATACCTTAGATAGGTTAATCCCAGAGCATGAAGACATTGTGGTAATACCAGAAGGGCCATATGTGGTGGGAATGGTTCAGGACTCTTAGAGGACGGAATATGAAACGGTATGCTTTAGTCCTATATCTCCTCTTTTTATCTCTTCTAAGCCAAAAGTCCATATGCCTTGCTGATTGGATATTAGAAAAGGAAAGGCTACATATATCTGTCCATAGAGAGCTTAGCTGTAAAGACTGCCACGAGGATATATATGGTTTAGAGACCCATCCCAATCCCTTAAAAAAGGATATTAAGGAAAGTGGAAGAAGATCCTGCATCCTCTGCCATGAAGATATATGGGAAGATGCAAAAAGATCAGTGCATGTAAGAGAAGAGGGGGGAATCCCTCAGACAGATTGTATTAGATGCCACAATCCACACCTTCAGCTATCCAAGGAATACAGCTATCTTATGGAAAAAAAGGATCTATATGGATACTGTAATCTCTGCCATGAAAAAAGAAATACCCTTCCTCCTCTAAGTGATGAAGTAGGAAGATGTGCCACATGTCATTTAGTATCCATAAGGGAAAATAGAGCTAAAAGGCTTAATAAACTCTGCCTTGTATGTCATGGTAGATCTGAGAGCAGGGCCTCCAATCTTACTTCAAAGATGCTCCCCCTGATAGATAAAACACAATACACCAACACTCCCCATGCCCATATCTCCTGTATCACGTGTCATCAGGGTTATGATTCCTATCCCCATAGCCAAACAGAGCCTAAATCATGTATTTCATGCCACAAGAGGCATCATGAGGCCATAAGCCATGACCTTCACTATCAGGTTGAATGTCTTGCATGTCACATACAGAAGGCAACTATTTCAAAAAGGCATAATACTAAAGGAATAGTCTATGAAATAGTTAGAGAATATGATCTAAGCAATGATCTATGGATACATAATATCCAGAGGGAGGTAGATTGCACTAAATGCCATTTTAAGGGAAATGGGCTTGGGGTTTCATCCATTGCACTTCCTCCAAAAGGTGTTCAGTGTATGCCATGTCATGCATCCACATTCACAAGGGGGGATAATCTTAGCTTTTTAGGGATTATGGTATCTATTGTCCTATCTATCATCTTGGTGGCTTCGTGGTCTTATATGAGAGGAAGTGGAATCCCCATAAAGAGAAACAGATATGAAAGCGCTCTTAGGAGCATCTTAAATCTATTTAAGGTGATTGTGCTTGATATCTTGTTTCAGCTCAGATTCTTAAAAGGTGAAAGAATTCGCTGGATAATTCATATACTTATATTTTGGTCCTTTTTAATAAGATCAATTTGGGGAATTGTGGCACTTTTTGGATCCCTATATCTTCCTGAATCCCCTTGGGTATGGAAGCTTTTAAATAGAGATGATCCCATAACCTCTTTTGTATTTGATCTTACAGGGCTTATGCTCCTATCTGGTCTCTCTATATCAATGCTTAGGCCAAAAGGAGAGAGAGGTAAAAGTAGTTTAAATTTATGGGATAGGGTATGTTCTTTTTCCCTTATGGGTACAGTTATCTTAGGATTTGTGCTTGAATCATCAAGAATCTCTATGCAGGGTGTGATATCATCCTATAGCTTCTTTGGTAATATACTATCATATGCAATTTCAGGGTATAACCTTACATCAGCCTATCCCTATATCTGGTATATCCATTCCATATGCTGGGCTGTATTTTTGATATCCCTTCCATTTAGCAGAATACTCCATATGGTGTTATCACCTCTGGTTCTCATCGTGGAAAGGGATAGGATATATAAGTAGAGGGAGGATTAGTGAAGATGGAAGACGCTATAAGAGATAGACTCATCGAGATTGTTGGAAAGGAAAACTATACAGACAAGGAGATAGATCTCATCTCCTATTCCTATGATGCCTCAGAGCACCATCATCGCCCCATGTGTGCGGTATGGGTTAAAGAGACAGATCAGGTATCCAGGATCCTCAGACTTGCAAACTCTCATAAGTTGCCCGTATATCCCAGAGGGGCAGGCACGGGGCTGAGTGGCATGGCAGTGCCTTCAGAAGGAGGCATTGTGATGGATCTTAGCAAGATGAACAGGCTTCTTGAGTTAAACATTGAAGATAGGGTTGTGGTCGTTCAGCCTGGCATCATATATGATGATCTTCAAAAGGCACTATCTCCTCATGGATTCTTCTTTCCACCTGATCCAGCAAGTGAAAAGGTTTGCACCATAGGAGGGAATGTATCCACAAATGCAGGGGGGATCAAGGGTGCAAAATATGGAACCACCAAGGACTATGTGCTTGCCCTTCAGGTGGTATTACCCGATGGAAGGGTGATGAGAACAGGCACAAGGGCTATGAAGAGTGCCTCAGGATATGATCTTACAAGGCTCTTTGTGGGCTCTGAAGGCACACTTGGTGTGATTACTGAGATCACATTAAAGATTGATCCCAAACCCATCTCCCACCGCACTGTTCAGGCAGTATTTAAAAGGCTTGAGCAGGCAGGCAAAGCAGTAAGCGAGATAATGAGAAAGGGTATTGTCCCAAGTGTCCTTGAAATTCTGGATATTCATACCATCAGATGTATAAACCAGATGACAGATATTGGACTGCCAGAGGCAGAGGCAATACTCTTGGCCGAGACAGATGGATTTACAAGTGAAGAGGCAGAATTTCAGATGGACAATATCATTGAGACCTTTAGAGAAAATGGGGCAGAGAGACTAATTAAGGCTGAGACAGAGGCCCAGGAAGAGGAGATATGGAAGGCCAGAAAATCTGCCTATGGTGTTCTTGCAAGGATAAAGAGCAATTTTGTGCTTGAAGATGTAACCGTTCCGATTAGCAGGGTGCCTGAACTCTTAAAGGGTATTTCTGAGATATCTAAGAGGAATGAGATCCAGATTGCCACATTTGGACATGCAGGAGACGGAAATCTACACCCCCAGATACTCTATGATGGATATAATATGAAGGAGGTAGAGAAGATGAAAAATGCCAGCAGAGAGCTCTTTGAGCTTGCCATATCCTTAGGAGGAACACTCACGGGTGAACACGGCATAGGCCTTTCTAAGGCACCCTTTATGGGCCTTGAACACGATGAGGTGGAGATGGATATGATGCGAAAGATAAAGAGGCTCTTTGATCCCAATAACATCCTTAATCCAGGCAAGATGGCTCTATAAGGGGGAGGAGATTAGAGATGGAAAAGGGTTATGAATTTGAAAAGAGATTCAGAGAGCAGATACTTAAATGCTCCAGGTGCGGATTCTGTCAGGCAGTATGCCCTGTATATAAGGCCACCTTAAGACCGGCACTAAATGCCAGAGGCAAGATGTTAATCTTAAAGGAGGTTATGGATGGAAAGATTGATCTATCTGAAGAGCTTATAGAATCGCTCTTTCAGTGCACCATATGCGCAAGCTGTTATCTCAATTGCCCATCGGGTGTTGAGGTTCCTGAAATAATTAAGGCAGCAAGGAGAGATATGGCAAAAAAGGGTATATTGCATCCCGCATTTTTGGGAATGGAAAAGGCATTGAGAGATTCAGGTAACATCTATATGGATGATGAACCTGATATTGAAGGGGGAAGGAGGGTAGATAAGGCCAAGTATGTCTATTTTGTAGGATGTGTAGGACTCTATAGGGAGACAGATGCCACCGATGCCACCTTGGAGCTCTTAGATAGGTTAGGAGTGGACTATACCCTTATTGATGAGGTATGCTGCGGAGGGGTGCTTGAGGATGTAGGGCTTGATATGATTGAGGATCTCTCTAAGAGAAATATGGAAAATATATTTAAAAGTGGAGCAGATACTGTAATTACCGGATGTCCCTATTGCTTTAGGACATTTAATGAAAGGGAGCAATATGGCCCACTTAGGGATAGGGGAATAAGGATTATACATATCAGCCAGTTTTTAAAGGATTTAAATTTTGATGTAAAGACAGATAAGATAGTTACATATCATGACCCATGCGATCTGGGAAGGCACTGTGGTATTTATGAAGAGCCACGAGAGATTATAAGAAAGATAGCACCACGCTTTACCGAGATGGAACACCATCACCAGGACGCCCTCTGTTGTGGTGCAGGGGGTGGAGTAAGGGGTGCATTTCCAAAAAATTCCATTGAGATGGCAAGGAGAAGGCTTAAAGAGGCAGAGGATATCGGTGCAGAAGTGGTCTTAACAGATTGTAACTCCTGCCTTCATAACCTTAGCAATGCAAAGCTTAGAAGGCAGAAGTTCAAGATATATACCACGCCACAGCTTTTAGTGGAGCTTATGGATCAAAATAAGATTTAAGGGAGGTATGGAGATGGAGATACAGGGATATAACATGCCTGAAGACCTCTATTACGAAGAGAACCACTTCTGGCTCAGGCCTGAAGGGGATCTGGTGGTGATGGGAATGGATGACTTTGCCCAGAAGATGGCTGGCGACATAGTATATGTTCAGCTTCCAGATGAGGGAAAGCGGCTCAAAAAAGGCAAGAGATTTGCAAAGATAGAGTCAGGAAAGTGGCTCGGTAAGGTCTATGCACCCTTTAATGGTGAGCTTGCAGAAGTAAATGAAGAGCTGGAGACCAATCCCGGGCTTATAAATGAAGACTGCTATGGAAAAGGGTGGATGTATAAGCTAAGGCCTGATGATATGAAAGACCTTGAAGGCCTTATCCACGGAAAAGAGGCCATAGAAGAATGGCTATTGAAAGATATTGAAAAATATGCAAAGGAGGGCTAAAGGAACGCTCCATGCTAAGTCTCTGGCAGCTGCTTCAGATCCATGCATGCACCAAATGCGGAATGTGTGAGGAGATCTGCCCCCCCCTTTTCGTAACCAAAGAAAAGGTTCTATCTGGCCTAAACAGGATTGAAACGATAAAAGAGATAGTCAGAAGAGCTATTCCACTGATTGGAAGGCTATTTTTTAAAGAAAAGGATCGTGAAAGGGCCTTAAAGGATCTGGAATTTTCCACCTTCAGATGCACCCTGTGCGGTGCATGTGAAATGCGTTGCCCTGTGGGACTATCACTTAAGGATATTTGGATCGCACTCAGGCATGAACTCTACAAAGAGGGATATTATCCCAAAAAGATAGATATGATAAAGGAGAATATAGAAGAGGAACATAATGTGTTCGGTGAGGAAAATGAAGAGAGGGCTGAGTGGATTGAGGATCTGGAAGAGGCAGAGGATATAATAAAAGAGGGGGCTGAAATTCTCTATTTTACAGGTTGTGTATCTTCCTTTTTCCCCCTTGCACAAAATATACCTATTGCCTTTTTAGATATTCTATATAAGACAGGAAAGAGAATAGCTCTTCTAAAAGGGGAGGAGTGGTGCTGTGGCTTTCCTCTTCTTGGATCAGGAACTCTGGATCTTTTTAATACCTTAAGAGATCATAATGTGGAGGCAATCAAAAAAACAGGGGCAGAAAAGGTGGTCTTTACATGCCCATCCTGCTATAAGATTTGGCATGAGTTCTACCCCAAAGACCCTGAGCCCATGCATTCAACGGAGCTCCTATTGGATATCATAAGGGATGGGGTAAAGATGAGGGATCTGGACCTCAAGGTCACCTATCACGATCCATGTGATCTGGGAAGGGGGCTTGGAATATATGATGAGCCAAGGGAGATAATCAGGGCAATCCCTGGAATACGATTTATTGAGCTTCCAGATAATAGAGAAAGGTGTCTTTGCTGTGGTGGGGGTGGAAATCTGGAAATGATCGATCCAGATCTCTCTTCTGAGATAGCAAAGGAAAAGATAAGGCAGATTGAATCTACAGGTGCAGATATGGTGATAAGCTCTTGCCAGCAGTGTGTGAGAACAATGACCACCTTTGTAAGGAGAAATAGACTTTCCTTAAAGGTGATGGACATATCCCAACTCCTCAGTATGGCACTTAAAGGAGGTTAAAAGACAAAATAGATGGATCATTGGAGGCTCTTGGATACCAGCCCAATGAGTGCGGCAGAAAACATGGCACTTGATGAGATCCTGTTGGAGCTACGCTCTAAGGATCAGATTCCCAATACCATCAGATTCCTACAGTTCAGACCAAGGGCAGTGCTTGTGGGTTATCATCAGTGTGTGGATCATGAAATAAGAAGGGATTATTGCCTCTCTGAAGGTATTGACATAAACAGGCGGATTACCGGAGGGGGGGCCATATATTTTGATGAAAGCCAGCTTGGATGGGAGATAATATGTGATAAAGGTTTCTTTGATATAAAGATCCCAACGGTTGAGCTATTTAAGAAGATGTGTCAGCCCATAATATATGCGTTGAATTCAATGGGAATAGGGGCCTCCTTTAGACCCAGAAACGATATAGAGGTAAGAGGAAGGAAGATATCAGGGACAGGCGGAACTGATAGAGATAATGCATTTCTTTTTCAAGGAACACTTCTCACCGACTTTGATGTGGAAGGGATGATCAGGGCATTGAGAATACCCGTTGAAAAGCTAAAGGCAAAGGAGATTGAATCCCTGAAAGATAGGGTTACATGTCTTAGATGGGAGCTTGGGTATGTGCCCGATATCTCATATATAAAGAAGGTGGTGGCAGATGCAATTGAAAAGATCTTTAATATAAGGCTACTCAGTGGAAATCTATCTGATCTTGAAAGGAGACTCCTTAAAGAGAGAGTCAGCTATTTTTCATCTAAGAGATGGATCGATAAGGTAAGTCCAGGATCTTATGAAAGAGAGGTGGTTCAGGGATTTCATAGGACTGAGGGTGGAATTGTAAAATTTACAGCAGTCCTA
Source organism: uncultured Desulfobacteraceae bacterium (assembly GCA_964440775.1). GTDB lineage: Bacteria > Desulfobacterota > DSM-4660 > Desulfatiglandales > JALVMZ01 > CAYTXJ01. The sequence continues at coordinate 17,202 of CAYTXJ010000034.1, forward strand.
TCTCAGAGGGATTATCTTATAAGAGATATCTATATCAGTGGAGATTTCATGTCCTTTAACGGAGCCTCTTCTATCTATGACCTTGAGGCATCCCTTAGGGGAGTGAGATTTAGATGGGATAGGGTAAGGGATATTGTAAGGGAATTCTTTTCAAATAACCGACTCTATATCCCTGGGCTTGGACTTGAAGAGTTTTTAAAGGCCCTCTGGAGGATATTTCAAAGACTTAAGATATCAGAAGAATATGGATTTGATCTTTCTACCTGTAATCACATCTCCACATCCAATGGTTCATTTGGGGATATACTTAAAAAGAGGCCTCCTATGATGCTTCTTCCCTATTGTTCTAAGCCCATAGATTGCGATCTTCGTAACAGCCCGGATTGTGATATGTGTGGGAGATGCACAGTGGGTGAGGCATATCAGATGGCAAAGGAAATGGGAATGGATGCCCTCTGCATTACCAGTTTTGAACACCTTATGGAAGAGCTATCTGAGATGAGAAGAAAAGGGATAAGGGCATATATTGGATGCTGTTGTGAGCAATTCTTTATGAAACACCTTGAAGATTTTGAAAGCTCTTCTATCCCTGCCATACTACTTCATATAAAGGATACCACCTGCTACGACTTGGGGAAGGTCTTTGACGCCTATAAAGGGGAATTTGAAAACCAGACTCAGATCGATATTGAGCTCCTAAGTAAGGTCCTACAATGTATTAAGTGATG
>CAYTXJ010000035.1:0-17613 GCA_964440775.1 uncultured Desulfobacteraceae bacterium
GGGAAGGTGGTAAGACTGTGGGTGCAGGTGTGGTAAGTGAAATTATGGAATAAGGAGGTCTGGGGATAAGGGATGATATCCAATCAGAAGATGAGAATCCGTCTTAAGGCCTATGATCATAAGCTCTTAGATCAGGCAGCAAAGGAGATTGTGGAAACCGCAAGGGATACCGGGGCACGTGTTGCAGGGCCCATACCCCTTCCCACAGTTATAAATAAATTTTGTGTCTTAAGATCACCTCATATTGACAAAAAATCCAGAGAGCAATTTGAGATACGCACCCATAAAAGGCTCTTGGATATATTGGAGCCTACACAACAGACTATTGATGCATTGATGAAGCTGGATCTTCCTGCGGGTGTGGATGTGGAGATAAAACTTTAGAGTTGAGGAAATTAAGATATGGTAGATACCATATTTGGAAGAAAATTGGGCATGAGCAGATATTTCTTACAGGATGGTGATGTAGTTCCAGTAACCATCATTCAAGCAGGCCCTTGTTATGTGATTCAGAAGAAGAGTGCGGAAAGAGAGGGGTATAACGCTATACAGGTAGGATTTATCCTTCAAAAGGAGCAAAGGCTTAATAAACCACTAAAGGGACATCTTAAGAAGGCAGGGTGTGGATTCTTTAAATATCTAAGGGAGATAAGGGTGGAAAATCCAGAGGAGTTTGAACTGGGTCAGGCAATAAAGGTGGATATATTTCAGATAGGAGATCTGGTTCAGGTCAGTGGCAAAAGCAAAGGAAGAGGATTTCAAGGTGTTATGAAGAGATGGGGATTTGCAGGTGGAAGAGACGGTCATGGTGCGGAGTGGCATAGAAAGACAGGTTCCATCGGAGCTACCACATTTCCCGGAAGGGTGATTAAAGGAAAGAAGCTTCCTGGAAGGATGGGAAATAGCAGAGTTACCATTAAGAATCTAAAGGTTATAGATGTCAGACCTGAAGAAGACATTATTGCCATAAAAGGTGGTGTTCCAGGTTCCAGAAATAGCATAGTTGAAATAAAGAAGATCTCTTAAAGTGAGTTAAAGGGAAGATGGCAAAGATAGAGGTATATAATTTAAGAAAAGAGAAGGTAGATGAGATAGAATTAAGGGATGATATTTTTAATGTGCCTGTTAAATCGTATATCCTTCATAGGGCTGTGATTGCCCAACTTGCAAACAGAAGAGCAGGGACTGCATCTACCAAGGGAAGGAGTGAAGTGAAGCTTTCAAAGAGAAAGCTTTGGAGGCAGAAGGGCACAGGTAGAGCAAGGGTGGGAGCTGGATCTTCTCCTATAAGACGAGGGGGAGGTGTTGCCTTTGGGCCAAGACCCAGAAAATATATTATAAAGGTTCCAAAGAAGATAAAGAGACTGGCATTAAAGATGGCACTCAGTGATAAATACAGTGAATCAAAGCTCTTGGTATTACAGGAGCTTAAGCTTCCACGAATTAAGACAAAGGTTTTTGTTGAGGTATTGAAGACCTTTTCCATTGATAAGGCCCTTTTTGTTACAAATGGGAAAGAGAGAAATCTTGAACTTTCATCCAGAAATCTGCCTGGGATAAAGGTCATGAGATATGAAGGACTAAATGTGTATGATGTGCTCAGATATGAATATCTGATCATGGAGAGAGCCGCAATAGAAAAGGTGCAGGAGGTGTTATCACCCTAATGGATATACATAAGGTAATAATTGGTCCATATATTACAGAGAAGGGCACTATTCAGAAGGAGAATTTCAATCAGGTAACCTTTAAGGTTCATAAAAAGGCAAATAAGATAGAGGTAAAGGAGGCAGTGGAGAAGCTTTTAAAGAAAAAGGTCTTGGAGGTTCGCACCATTAATGTGAAGGGGAAGAAGAGAAGAATAGGAAGAATTGAGGGGAAAAGGCCAAATTGGAAAAAGGCCATAGTCAAACTTACTCCTGGTGAAAGCATTGAATTTTTTGAAGGGGTTTAGTGAAAGATGGGCATAAAGAAGGTTAAACCCACATCTCCTGGAAGAAGGTTTCAGACATATCTCACCTATGAGGAGATCACCCGTAAAGGGCCTGAAAGATCTCTTACCATATCTCTCCCCCGAAAGGCAGGTAGAAATTCAGGAGGGAGGATAACCTGTAGACACCACGGGGGTGGACACAAGAGGCTCTATAGAATTATTGATTTTAAGAGGGATAAAGACGGAATACCTGCAAAGGTGGCTGCCATTGAGTATGATCCTAACAGGAGTGCTAATATTGCTCTTCTTCATTATGTAGATGGGGAGAAGAGATACATAATTGCACCTGATGGACTTAAGGTGGGAGATAGGATAATTTCAGGGGAAGGTGCAGAGATAAAGGCAGGGAATGCCTTATATCTTAAAGACATCCCCGTAGGCACCTTAATTCATAATATTGAATTAAAACCAGGGCATGGTGCTCAGATTGTAAGGAGTGCTGGAACATATGCGCAGATAATGGCAAAAGAGGGTAAATATACTCAAATCAGGCTTCCATCCGGTGAGATAAGGCTTATCCCTTTGAATTGTAAGGCCACCATTGGGCAGGTGGGAAATATTGATCATGAAAATATCAGCATTGGAAAGGCAGGAAGAGCTCGCTGGATGGGTAGAAGACCTCATGTGCGTGGAGTTGCCATGAACCCGGTGGATCATCCCCATGGAGGTGGAGAAGGAAGGACCTCTGGTGGAAGGCATCCGGTAAGCCCCTGGGGAGTGCCTACTAAGGGATATAAGACAAAGGGAAAAAAGACAAGTGCTCGGTATATAATAAAGAAAAGAGGATAAGGAGGTAATAGATTTGGCCAGATCCTTAAAAAAAGGACCCTTTGTAGATGAATATCTGCTTAAAAAAGTTAAAAAGGCAAGGGAGACTAAAAGCAGGCAGATTATTAAGACCTGGTCAAGGAGAAGCACTATCCTTCCAGAGTTTGTGGGCCTTACATTTGCAGTTCATAACGGGAGGAGGTTTATTCCAGTTTTTGTAACTGAAGAGATGGTAGGGCATAAATTAGGAGAATTTGCTCCTACCAGGACATTTTATGGACATGCTGGAGATAAAAAGACCAGAGTGAAGGAGAAGAAGAGATAATGGAAGTGAGAGCAACTGCAAAATATGTAAGGATCTCTCCCAGGAAGGTCAGGCTTATAATGGATCAGATCAGGGGCAAAAAGGTAGAGGAGGCATTAAATATCTTAAAATTTTCGCCAAAAAAGGGTGCAAGGATGTTAAAAAAGCTTGTATATAGTGCCGTTGCCAATGCTGAAAATAACTTTGATATAGACGTGGACAGACTCTACATTAAGAGAATATATACGGATCAAGGCCCTACTCTTAAGAGATACAGGGCCAGGGCATTGGGTAGGGCCACTATGATAAGGAAAAGAACCAGTCATCTTACAGTAATTCTGGATGAGAGATAAGGAGGTGGTGATTTGGGACAAAAGGTTCATCCCATTGGTTTTAGGTTAGGGATAACAAAGACATGGAATTCTAGATGGTTTGTAAATAAAAAGGAATACAGCGATTACGTTTATGAGGATTATATGATCAGGAGACATATAAAGGAGAGGTTTCAACAGGCAGGAATCTCCAAGATTGAGATTGAGAGGGCATCTAATAGAGTAAGGGTGAGGATCTATACTGCAAGACCAGGACTTATAATAGGAAAACGGGGTGTAGAGATAGATAACTTGGGAAGGGAACTGAGGGATATGATTAAAAAAGAGGTGTTTACTGATATTCAGGAGGTAAGAAAGCCCGAAGTGGATGCCCAATTGGTAGCAGAGAATGTGGCACTTCAGATAGTGAGAAGAGTCTCTTTCAGGCGGGCCATGAAAAAGGCAGTAAGTTCGGCACTTCGCTTTGGTGCACAGGGAATTAAGATTGCATGCGCAGGAAGGCTTGGGGGAGCAGAGATGGCACGGCGTGAGTGGTATAGGAAAGGGAGAGTGCCACTTCAGACATTGAGGGCAGATTTAGATTATGGGTTTGCAGAGGCCTTTACCACATATGGAGTAATTGGGGTAAAGGTGATTATATATAAAGGAGATATATTACCAGAGAAGGGAACATGAGGAGAGGATATGCTTGCACCTGGAAAAGTAAAATATAGATACAGACAGAAAGGAAGAATGAGGGGTAAGGCCATTCATAAAGGGGGAACAATTGAATTTGGAGACTATGGTCTCCAGGCAATGGAACCAGGCACAATCACTGCACGTCAGATAGAGGCAGCACGGATTGCCATAACAAGATATCTTAAAAAGGGTGGAAAGATATGGATAAGGATATTTCCGGATAAACCCCTAACCAGTAAGCCCGCAGAGACTAGGATGGGAAAGGGCAAAGGCTCTATTGATCAATGGGCATTGGTGGTTAAAAAAGGCAGGATACTTTACGAGATTGAAGGTGTGAGTGAGGAATTGGCAAAAGAGGCATTGAGAAGGGCTGGAAATAAGTTACCTGTGGTTACCAGATTTGTAAAGAGGAGTGGGATATAGATGTTAAAGCCAGAAGAGCTAAGACAGATGACTATTCAGGAACTCAGAGAGAAAGAGAGGGAGCTTTCAGATAAACTTATGGGATTGAGATTTCAAAAGGCCACAGGTGAGCTTGAAAATCCTGCAATGCTTAAGATAATGCGGAGAGATCTTGCAAGAGTAAAGACTATTATTAGAGAGAAAAAGAATTAAAATAGGAAAGGTAGAGATAGATATGAAGGTGAGGGGAAGGAGAAAGAGTTTTATGGGAAAGGTGGTAAGTGATAAGATGGATAAGACAGTGGTGGTTTTGGTGGACATTCAAAAGAAACACCCTCTATATAAGAAGTATATTAGAAAGAGAAAGAGATATATGGCCCATGATCCTGATAATAGATGTAAGATTGGCGATGTGGTAAAGATCATAGAGAGTAGGCCTCTTAGCAAAAGAAAGAGATGGAGAGTAAGCCAGATTATAATGGGAAGATCTATAAAAGATTTAAGTGAGTTAGAGAAAGAGGAAGAATAGGGGGTATCAGAGTAAGAGATGATACAGACTCAGACAAGATTGAGTGTGGCAGATAATTCAGGTGCAAAAGAGATAATGTGTATCAGAGTGTTGGGAGGAACCAGAAAGAGATATGCCCGAATTGGGGATGTAATTATTGCATCTGTTAAGGATGCCATTCCCAATTCAAAGGTAAAAAGGGGGGATGTGGTAAGGGCGGTGGTGGTAAGGACAAGAAAGGAGATAAGAAGACCTGATGGCACATATATAAAGTTTGATGATAATTCTGCAGTGCTTATCAATCAGCAGGATGAGCCCATAGGAACCAGGATATTTGGTCCAGTGGCACGAGAATTAAGGGCTAAAAACTTTATGAAGATAATATCCCTTGCTCCTGAGGTGGTTTAGATATGGCAAAGTTTTCTATTAAAAAGGATGACAAGGTAATGGTTATTGCAGGGAAGGACCGAGGCAAGATAGGTGCTGTGCTTAAAGTGGATAGAAAGAAGGGAAGGGTTGTGGTCGAAAAGGTAAATATGGTAAAGAGGCATACAAGACCAGGAGGAAGACATGCTCAGGGAGGAATTATAGAAAAAGAGGCACCTATCCATATATCTAATGTCATGTTAGTGTGTAACAGGTGTGCTCAGCCTACAAGGGTAGGTAGGAAGATACTGGAGGATGGCTCCAAAAGCAGAGTATGTAAGAAATGCGGTGAATTAATAGATGTATGATTATAGAGGAGGTATTAGTTGCCAAGGTTAAAGGAGATATATTTTAAAGAGGTAGTTCCTGCAATGATCAAAGAGTTTGGGTATAAGGGGGTGATGGCTGTTCCACGATTAGAGAAGGTCTCATTAAATATGGGACTGGGAGAGGCCATCTATAACATAAAGGTCTTGGAAAAGGCCATTGAGGAGTTAACCCTGATTGCAGGTCAAAGGGCGGTTATGACTAAGGCCAAAAGATCCATTGCAGGCTTCAAACTGAGAGCAGGAATGCCCATTGGGTGCAAGGTCACCATAAGAGGAGACAGGATGTATGATTTCTTAGATAAATTTTTTCATATATCTCTCCCCAGGATTAAGGATTTTAAGGGAATTCCAGATAGTATCTTTGATGGACATGGAAATTGCACCATTGGAATTAGGGAGCATATCATATTTGCTGAGATAGATTACGACAAGATAGACAAGATAAAGGGATTGAATGTGACAATTGTAACCACCGCAAAGACGGATCCTGAAGCGCATTTTTTGCTTAAGATGTTGGGCATGCCATTTAGGAGTTAAAGGAGGAGATTTTAAGAGTTATGGCAAAAAAGTCTTGGAGAGTTAAGGCGCAGAAGGAACATAAGTTTTCCACAAGAAGATATAACAGGTGCCCAATATGTGGAAGGGCGAGGGCCTTTTTGAGGAGATTTGGTATGTGCCGTATCTGTTTTAGGACAATGGCTTTAAGGGGTGATATACCGGGGGTGATCAAATCAAGTTGGTAAAGGAGAAGCGCTGATGGTAATGACAGATCCCATAGCTGATATGTTGACAAGGATCAGAAATGCCTTGATGGTATCACATGAAACTGTGGAAGTGCCTTTTTCAAAGATAAAGGCAGAGATCTTGAAGGTTATGAAAGACGAAGGTCTTATAAAAAACTTTCAGATAATTGAAGAGGATAAAAAGAAGGATATCAGAGTATTCTTAAAATATGATGAAAACGGAAGATCTGTAATATATGGGCTAAAGAGGATAAGTAAGCCAGGGAGAAGGATCTATGTAAGATGCGATAAGATCCCCAGAGCTCTGAGCGGATATGGTGTAAATATTCTTTCCACCTCTCAGGGAGTTATGAGTGATAGAGAGGCAAGGAAGAAGAGGTTGGGTGGGGAATTGCTCTGCACTGTATGGTAAAAGAATATGAAGAGGAGTGATTATGTCAAGAGTAGGTAAAAGACCTATAGAGATTCCAAAAGGTGTTACTGTTGAAATTCGTGATGAAAAGATATTGGTAAAGGGTCCAAAAGGACAATTGGATCTTAAGCTATCACCTAAGGTTGTGGTGGAAAGGGATGAAAACCAGATAAGAGTGAATGTGGTAGAAGAAGACAGAAAGACTAAGGCATTACATGGTCTTTATAGATCATTAATTGCCAATATGGTCAAAGGAGTCACCGATGGTTATGAAAAGCAGCTTGAGATAGTGGGTATTGGATACAGGGCGGAAATCGCTGGTGATAAGCTGAGATTGTTTTTAGGATATTCTGATCCCATCGATTTTCCTCTCCCTCAAGGGATAAGTGCCAAGGTAGAAAAGGCCAGGATTACTATTTCAGGAATTGACAAACAGCTTGTGGGGGAGGTGGCTGCAGAGGTTAGGGCTCTCAGAAGACCCGATCCATATAAAGGAAAGGGAATTAGATATGTGGATGAAGTTATCAGAAAGAAGGCAGGAAAGGCAGGAGCCAAATAGGAATGAAGAAGAGCAGGGCTGAGACCAGAAAGATAAGGCAGAAGAGGGTGAGAAGGAAGATAAGGGGGACACCAAAAAGCCCCAGACTTTGTGTCTATAGATCTCTAAGACATATATATGCACAGATCATTGATGATGTAAATGGAAGGACCCTTGTGGCTGCCTCCAGCCTTTCTCCTGAGATAAGGGATCAGGTAAAGGGTAAAAGCGGGAATAAGGAAGGGGCGGCTGTTGTAGGTGGCCTTATTGCGAAAAAGGCAATAGAGAAAGGGATAAAAAGGGTGGTTTTTGATAGAAATGGATTTCTCTATCATGGGAGGGTCAAGGCCCTTGCAGATGCGGCAAGGGAAAGTGGATTAATCTTTTGAAAAAGGGAGGAGCATTTCAGTTGGATGTAGGCAAAGACGAAGATCTCCAGGTAATTGAGAAGGTAGTTCATATCAGCAGGGTAACAAAGGTTGTAAAAGGTGGTAGAAGGTTTCGTTTTAGTGCTATTGTGGTTGTTGGCGATGGTAATGGGAATGTGGGATGTGGTGTAGGTAAGGCCCAAGAGGTTCCAGATGCAATCAGGAAGGGGACAGAGAAGGCAAGGAAAGATATGAGAAAGGTTCCTATAGTAAAAGGGACCATCCCTCATGAGATCATAGGGAATTGGGGGGCAAGTAAGGTCCTGCTTAAACCAGCTGCTCCTGGAACTGGAATCATAGCAGGTGGAGCAGTGAGGGCTGTTATTGAGGCAGTGGGAATTCAAAATATATTAACAAAATGTATTGGAAGCAGGAATCCCCACAATGTGGTAAAGGCAACCATTAAGGGGCTTGAATCCCTTAGGAGTCCTGAAGAGATAAGGAGAATGAGGAGTATAGGTTGATATGACAATGGTAAAGATCACCTTAGTGAGGAGTATGATAGGAACTAATAAAAAGGTAAGAGATACCCTCAGAAGCCTCGGGCTTACAAAGATGCATAAGACCGTTTATAAAAAGAATACTCCCCAGATAAGGGGCATGTTAAATAAGGTGATACATATGGTCAGGCTGGAAATTGTTGAAGATGAGGAGAGTAGGTAATGAAACTCTATGAGCTATCTCCAGCAAGGGGGTCAAAGAAGAAGAGAAAGAGGGTGGGAAGGGGGCCAGGATCTGGTCATGGAAAGACCTCTTGTAGAGGACATAAAGGGCAGAAGTCCAGATCAGGAGGAAGTATTCCACCTACCTTTGAAGGTGGACAGATGCCACTTCACAGAAGGCTTCCTAAGAGGGGATTTAAAAATATATTCAAAAAGAGCTATAGCATCTTAAATATCAGGGAATTAAATAGATTTGGGAATAAAGAGGAGTTGGATCTTGAGGATCTAAAGAGGCTTGGAATATATGATGAAAGGGATATAGGTGTAAAGCTTTTGGGAGATGGCGAGATAGACAGACCCATAAAGATAAGGGTCCACAAAGCGAGTAAAAAGGCCATTGAAAAGATTGAGGCAGCTGGAGGAAAGGTCGAGATAATAGGGTAGTAGGAGATGTTTGGAGGCATTCAAAATATAGGAAAGATCCCTGAGCTTAAACGCAGGATTCTTTTTACTCTGTTTATGCTTGCAGTGTATAGGGTGGGGTGTCATATACCTACTCCCGGAGTAAATGGAGAGGCACTTGCTGCATTTTTCAGCCAGAAACAGGGGACACTGTTTGGTCTGGTTGATATGTTTTCAGGTGGTGCGATGAGAAAGATGTCTGTAATGGCTCTTGGAATTATGCCATATATCAGCGCCTCTATTATCTTAGAGCTCCTCACTGTGGTGGTTCCATACTTAGAGAAACTAAAAAAGGAGGGGGAGCAGGGAAGGAAAAAGATTGTTCAGCTTACTCGTTATGGGACTATAATTCTCAGTATGATTCAGGGCTTTGGTATAGCTATTGGACTTGAAAGGATGGCCTCCCCTACAGGTATTCCAGTGGTTCCAATGGGAGGATGGGGATTTAGATTACTTGCAGTGATAACATTGACAGCAGGAACTGCATTTTTGATGTGGCTGGGTGAGCAGATCACTGAAAGGGGCATTGGAAATGGCATTTCCCTTATCATATTTGCAGGGATTGTGGCAAGATTTCCTGTGGCGGTCGGTAATACTTTCAGGCTTTTGAAGACAGGCGAGCTTTCTCCATTCTTTATGATCTTACTCTTAGCATTTATGATTGGGGTTGTGGGATTCATTGTATTTATGGAAAGGGGGCAGCGGAGGATTCCTGTCCAATATGCTAAGAGAGTGGTCGGAAGGAGAATATATGGGGGGCAAAGCACCCATCTGCCACTTAAGGTAAACACTGCAGGTGTAATCCCCCCTATCTTTGCATCTTCAATTATTATGTTTCCTGCAACGATTGCAAACTTCTTAAATGTTAAGGAGTTGCCCTGGCTTCAGTATGTGGTAAATATTCTTGCTCCAGGACATATAGTCTATATACTTATATTTGTGGTATTTATAATATTCTTTTGCTATTTTTATACTGCTGTCCATTTTAATCCTGTGGATGTTGCAGATAATATGAAGAGATATGGAGGCTTTATCCCAGGGATTAGGCCGGGTAAGAATACGGCAGAATACATTGACAGGGTCTTGACCAGAATCACCTTTGCAGGGGCTCTGTATGTCTCTGCTGTTTGTGTTCTCCCTCAAATTTTGATATATAAGTTCCATGTGCCATTCTATTTTGGTGGAACGGCACTTCTTATAGTGGTAGGTGTTGCAATGGACACTTCCAATGCTATTGAGTCTCATCTTATCACCAGACACTATGAAGGCTTGCTTAAGAGAGGATTTGGGAGGATAAGATAGGGAGATGAAAAAGGAAGAACCCATACAGGTAGAGGGAAAGATAGTCGAGACACTGCCCAATGCCATGTTCAGAGTGGAACTTCCAAATGGGCATAGAATACTAGCCCACATCTCAGGTAAGATGAGGATGCATTATATAAAGCTTCTTCCAGGGGATCAGGTGGTGGTGGAGTTATCCCCTTATGATCTTAGTCGTGGAAGAATTATAAGGAGGAAGAGATGAAGGTAAGGGCTTCTGCAAAAAAGATCTGTAATAAGTGTAAGATCATAAAGAGAAAAGGTGTGGTAAGGGTGATATGTGAAAATCCAAGGCATAGACAGAGACAGGGATAGGAGGTGGTAATTTGGCACGAATTGCAGGTGTAGATCTTCCAAAAAGAAAGAGGATAGAGATAGCTCTAACAAGTATATATGGGATAGGCAGAAGCAGTGCGCAGCAGATCCTTAATGAAGCAGGTGTTAGCTGGGATTTAAAGCCAGAGGAGCTTTCTGACCAACAGATAAATGCTATTAGACAGATCATTGATTCAAAATATAAGGTGGAAGGGGATCTTAGAAGAGAAGTTGCAATGAATATAAAGCGGCTTATAGATATAGGATCTTATAGAGGATTAAGGCATAGACGGGGGTTACCTGTAAGAGGTCAGAGAACTCATACAAATGCAAGGACAAGAAAAGGCCCAAGAAGACAGATAGGTTCAAGGAAAAAGAGATAGAGGGAGGGGATAATTAAGAGATGGCCAAGAAGGGTAGAAGAAGGGCAAAGAAAGAAAAGAAGAATGTTCCAAATGGAATAATTCATATACAGTCCACATTTAATAATACAATTGTGACAATTACAGATCCTGAAGGGAATGTGATTGCCTGGTCAAGTGCGGGGAAAAACGGATTTAAAGGTTCCAGAAAGAGTACCCCATTTGCAGCTCAGGTGGCAGCTCAAGATGCCCTAAAACAGGCAATGGAACATGGAATGCGATCTGCCGAAGTGAGAATTAAAGGGCCTGGGGTGGGAAGGGAGGCAGCCATCAGAGCGCTTCAGATGGAAGGTTTTACTATTACAATGATCAGGGATGTAACTCCCATTCCTCATAATGGGTGCCGTCCACCAAAGAGAAGGAGAGTGTAGAATAGTAAAGGAGGTTAGTCTTGGCAAGATATAGAGGGCCTGTGTGCAGGTTGTGCAGGAGGGAGAATCTGAAGCTCTTTTTAAAGGGTGACAGGTGTTATGGGGATAAGTGTGCTTTTGATAGACGTCCTTATCCACCTGGACAGCATGGTCAGAGAAGAGGAGGAAAGATATCTGATTACAGGCTTCAGCTCAGGGAAAAGCAAAAGGTTAAAAGGATATATGGTGTCTTGGAGAGTCAATTTAAGAGATATTATGAATTAGCGGCAAAGAGAAAGGGTATCACTGGAGTTAATCTATTAATTATTTTGGAGAGCAGATTAGATAATCTGGTCTATAGGGCGGGATTTGCAGGATCAAGGGCTCAGGCAAGGCAGCTTGTAAGACATGGCCATATCCTTTTAAATGGGAGAAAGATAAACATACCTTCCTGTCTTTTAAAGCCGGGTGATGTAATTGAGGTGAGGAATAAGAGTAGGGAGTTAAAGGTAATTAAGGATTCAATGGAGACAGTGGTAAGGAGAGGGATTCCCAGTTGGATTGAGGTTGATAAGGAGAAATTTAAGGCGACCTTAAAAGATCTTCCTAAGAGAGAAGATATTACCATACCAGTTCAAGAACAGCTTATAGTTGAATTATATTCTAAATAAAAGTCATTAAGGAAGGGGGTATATTGATTGGTTGATTTAAGAGCCAGGAACTGGAGAGAACTTATAAGGCCTAAAAAGATACAGATAGAGGAAAAGACCCATACAGATACATATGGAAAGTTTATTGTAGAGCCATTAGAGAGAGGATTTGGTATAACAATTGGTAATTCCTTAAGGAGGATTATACTCTCTTCCATACAGGGTGCTGCTATCGTATCTGTTAAGATTGATGGGGTCTTACATGAATTTTCCACTATTCCAGGGGTATTAGAGGATGTAACAGAGATCATATTAAATCTAAAAGAGGTGCGTTTCAAACTAATAGATGGGGAGGAGACTACTGTAAGACTTTCTAAGGAAGGTGAGGGAGAGGTAAAGGCAGGAGATATTGAAACAGGAGATTCGGTTATCGTGCTTAATCCTGATCACCATATCGCCACCCTTTCCCCTGAAGGAAGACTGCATATGGAGATGGTGATAAAGATGGGGAAAGGATATGTGCCTGCTGAAAAAAACAAGGATAAGGATCATGAAATAGGAGTTATTCCTGTTGATGCGCTATTTAGCCCTATAAAGAAGGTAAACTATATTGTGACCAATACAAGGGTTGGTCAGATTGCAGACTATGATAAGCTCATCTTAGAGGTATGGACTGACGGAAGTGTTTTGCCAGAGGATGCACTTGCATATGCTGCAAAGATATTAAAGGAGCAGATGAATCCTTTTATCAATTTTGAGGAAGAGCCTGAACCAGAAGAGATGGAAGAGGAGGAAAAGGAAGTAGATCTTCTGTTTGAAAATCTGTTTAGACCTGTTTCAGAGCTTGAATTATCGGTGAGATCCGCTAATTGTCTTAAAAATGCAAATATTACCTTAATAGGTGAGCTGGTTCAACGGACAGAAGCAGAGATGCTAAAGACCAAAAATTTTGGTCGTAAGTCTCTTAGTGAGATAAAGAATATACTTGCTGAAATCGGACTCTCTTTGGGTATGAATCTGGATGAACTTGATGGGTCAATAAAAAAGGAGATTAGAAAGAGGGAAAAGGTGTAGATCATGAGACATAGAAAGGCGACATTGAAGCTTGGAAGGACTAAGGCACACCGAAAGGCCATGTTTAGAAATATGGTTACAAGCCTTCTTAAATATGGCCAGATTGAGACAACTGATGCAAAGGCAAAACCTCTGAGATTATTTGTGGAGCGTATGATAACCCTTGCTAAAAGAGGTGATCTCCATTCAAGAAGACAGGCATTGGCATTTATAAAGGATAAGGCTCTTACCCATAAACTCTTTGACGAGATGGTAGATCAATTCACCGATAGACAGGGCGGATATGTAAGGGTCATTAAAAAGGGATTTAGAAAAGGTGATGGAGCACCTATATCTATTGTGCAATTGATTACTAAGGACAGTGAATATCTTAAATCTAAGAAACAGAAGAAAAAAGAGACTAAGAAGGCTGATGAAGGGCAAAAAGACAAGAAGGCTGATGAATAGACCTTATGGATGAAGGAAGGCCTCCTTGCTGTTATACAGCAAGGAGGTTTTTTTATGTCTTAATATAGGGTTTAGGGGTCTAAGATGTTAAATCATAAAGATATATTAAGCATGTCTCAGCTAACCTCCGCTGAGATAGAGCTTATCTTAAATACCGCTGATTCTCTTAAAGAGATAATGAGGAGGGATATTAAAAAGGTTCCCACATTAAGAGGAAAGAGTATAATAAGTTTTTTTTATGAACCGAGCACCAGGACAAGAACTTCATTTGAAATGGCTGCAAAGATGCTAAGTGCTGATACCATAAGTATCTCAGCATCTACAAGCAGTATGGAAAAGGGTGAGACCCTTATTGACACCGCAAAGAATTTACAGGCCATGAGGCCTGATCTGATAATTATCAGACACTCATGCAGTGGTGCACCTCATCTCATAGCCAGACATGTTAAAGCAAATGTGATAAATGCTGGAGATGGCATAAATGAACATCCCACTCAAGCTCTCTTAGACCTATACACTATCAGAGAGAAGAAAGGCAGAATCGGAGGGCTTAAAGTATTGATTATGGGGGACATCGCCCACAGCAGGGTTGCCAGATCAAATATAATAGGACTTAAAAAGATGGGGGCTGAAGTTACGGTATCTGGCCCCCCTACCATGATTCCTGTGTATATGGATTCCTTAGGTGTGGAGGTTGTATATAATCCTAAGAAGGCCATTAGAGGGAAAGATGTGGTAATGGCCTTGAGGATTCAGCTTGAAAGACAAAAGAGTAATCTTTTCCCAAGCCTAAGAGAGTATTCCAGCTTTTTTTCTATTAAAGGGGATCTTATGGAGTATGCAAAGGATGATGTTATGATAATGCACCCAGGACCTATAAATAGGGGGGTGGAGATATCATCAGAAGTCGCGGATGGGCCCTACTCAGTAATACTTGACCAGGTGGAAAATGGTGTAGCAATAAGAATGGCTCTCTTATATCTTCTTATTGGGGGAGGAAGAGGTGGCAATTTTAATTAGAGGGGGTATGGTTGTATCACCATTTAGGGAAAGGATGGAGAAAAAGGATATATTAATTGAAAAAGGAATAATTTCAAAAACTTATGATCCTAATACATTTAATGGCTCAAAAGATAGGCTCATAGAGATCAATGCAGAGGGAAAACTTGTTGTGCCAGGGCTTGTGGATATGCATGTTCACTTAAGAGAGCCTGGATATGAATACAAAGAGACGATTCTTACAGGGAGTATGGCTGCAGTTTCAGGAGGATTCACAAAGATCTGCTGTATGCCTAATACTAATCCCATAAATGATAATAGCTCAGTTACAGAATTTATAATTTCACAGGCAAAAAAGGCAAACCTTTTAGAGGTGTATCCCATTGCATCTATAACAGTGGGACAAGAAGGTAAGAGGCTAACAGAGTTTGGAGATCTTAAAGAGGCTGGTGCAATCGGTATTTCTGACGATGGAAGGCCTTTGGTAAATAGTGAATTAATGAGAAGGGCATTGGAGTATGCCAGTTATCATTCCTTAACTGTAATCTCTCATTGTGAAGACCTCTATCTTTCTGATAATGGACATATGCATGAAGGAGAGATATCCACAAAGATTGGACTCAGGGGCATTCCTTCAGAGAGTGAAGAGATAATGGTATTTAGAGATGTAATGCTTGCAAAATTAACCCATTGCCATATCCATATTGCCCATGTTAGCACAAAAGGGTCTGTTGAAATAATAAAGAGGGCAAAAGAGGAAGGTATACCTGTTACAGCAGAAACTGCCCCACATTATTTCTCATTGGATCATAGGGCAGTTATAGGCTATGACACCAATGCAAAGGTAAATCCACCATTGAGAAGTGAGGAAGATAGAGAAAGTATAAAAAAGGCCTTAAAGGAGGATATTATAGATGTAATTGCAACAGATCATGCCCCCCATAGCCCCTTAGAGAAAGACCTGGAATTTGAAAATGCAGCATTTGGGATGATAGGGCTTCAGACAGCACTTCCTCTTACCCTTTCACTTGTTCATGAAGGTGTCTTAGATATTGTTCAGGCGATTAAAAAGCTTTCGTTAAATCCCTCCAAAATAATGGGTCTGGATGGGGGTGATATACGGGAAGGGGTAAGGGCAGATATCACTATAATTGATCCTCAGATTGAATATGTATTTAATAAGGACATGATTCTTTCAAAGAGTAAGAACACCCCTTTTTTGAATAAAAAGATGCAGGGTATGGCAGTAATAACAATTTCAGGAGGTAGAATTGTCTGGGAAAAGGGAAGGATCAATACTGATCATTGATGATGAAAAGGGGATGAGGGAATTTTTAGAGATATTTTTAGGCAATGAGGGATATAATGTAAAAGGTGTTGCTACGGGAAAGGAGGCCATAAGGGAGCTCAAATCCAATAGTTATGACCTTCTTGTAGTGGATCTTAGACTTGAAGATATGGATGGATTAGATGTGTTAAGAGAGGCAAAAAGGATATCATCTGATATTATGGCCATTATAATCTCTGCATATGCAACTGCAGATACTGCGGTTGAGGCTATGAAAAGGGGGGCATATGATTATCTTCCCAAGCCCTTTGATGTGGATGAGCTTTTAAATATCGTAGATGATGCACTTCATAGCAAGGATTCTTCTAAAAGATTATCTTCTAAGAAGGAAAAAGATCTTCATTTTGGTTGTCTTATTGGTGAAAGCCCCCAGATGCATAAGATTTATGAGCTTATAGAAAAGGCTGCATCTACCAAAAGTAATGTCTTAATCTCTGGAGAGAGTGGAACAGGTAAAGAGTTGGTCGCTCGGGCCATACATTTTGAAAGTAACAGGAAAAATAAGCCCTTTGTGGTGATTAATTGTGCTGGGATTCCAGAGACCCTATTGGAAAGCGAACTTTTTGGATATAAAAAGGGAGCCTTTACTGGAGCAATGTCAGACAAAGAAGGCCTATTTGATGTGGCTCATGGAGGCACTGTCTTTTTTGATGAAATTGGTGAGCTTCCCATGCCTTTGCAGGCAAAGTTGCTTAGGGTAATTCAAGAGAGAAGGTTTAAGGCTCTTGGTGGGGTAGAGGAAAAGGAGGTGGATGTTAGATTTATATCTGCCACAAATAAGGATCTTGAAAAAGAGGTCATTGAGGGTAGATTCAGAGAAGATCTCTTCTTTAGATTAAATGTCATCCATATCCATATCCCCCCCCTTAGAGAAAGAGAGGGTGACATTCCCCTGCTTGCCTACCATTTCCTTAAAAAATATTCAGAGGAGCTGGGAAAAGAGGTTAAGAAGATATCCACCTATGCATTGACTATATTAAAGGATTACCCATTTCCTGGAAATGTCCGTGAACTTGAAAACATCATTGAAAGAGGTGTAGCGCTTGAAAGCTCTAATATTATTCTTCCTGAAAGCCTCACCCTCAGCAATATGAAAAAGCTAAGCCAGATTGAAGATAAGAGGTTGATTGAAAGAATTCCAGGGGAGGAGGGATTCAATTTAGATGAGATTATGAATAAGATAGAAAAGCACTATATTGAAAAGGCACTTGAACTATCTAAGGGCTCTAAGGCAAGGGCTGCGGATCTCTTAGGCATAAGCCCAGATTCCCTTAAATATAGGATAAAAAAGTTGGGTTTAGATAGGTGAAATTTGCCCATTTTGGGGTGAAATTCACCTATTCATTATATATATTTTTATTGATATTTAAATTTAGATGATATATTAAGCAGTTACTTATAAAAATTTTAGGCATAATTTTTGCTTAAAAGTCCTATAAAATATAGAAAGGGGGTGATATAAGAAGAGGAGGGAGTAAGATAATATCTATAATAATCTTTTAAAAAGGAGGTAGCTAAGATCATGTTAATTAAAATGATGGATAAGGATTCAAAGGGATTCACTTTAATTGAATTGATGATTGTCATTGCTATTATTGGAATTCTTGCAGCCATTGCAATTCCCCAGTTTAGTGCATATAGGAAGAGAGGATACAATTCCGCAGCTCAGAGTGATCTTAAAAATGCAATCACTGCTCAAGAGG